>NZ_JBSFDA010000036.1:0-73154 GCF_053593675.1 Streptomyces sp. NPDC002156
ATGGCCGAATCCGTCGCGGAGGCGATCGACGACGGATCCCATCACGTCTCCTGGGTGCGTCGGGCCCCCGGCGCGTTACAGCACCGGGCGCATCACCACGCCTGGGTGGGGCGCGGGACCCGAGTGGGTCACAGCACCTGGGGGCGTCAGAACACCCTGGCGGGTTACAGCACGGGGGCGCTACTGCACCGGGGTGGGTCACGACGCCTCGGCGCGTCACCACACCTCGGTAAGTCACGGCACCATGCGCATCACGTCTCCTGGGTGCGTCGGGCCCCTGGCGCGTCACAGCACCGGGCGCATCACCACGCCTGGGTGGGGCGCGGGACCCGAGTGGGTCACGGCATCCGGGGGCGTCAGAACACCCTGGCGGGTTACAGCACGGGGGCTCTTCACCGCACCGGGGTGGGTCACGGCGCGCAGGTGGGTCCGACCCCCCCGGCGGGTCCGCCCCCCCCGGTGGGTCACAGCACCGAGGTGGGGCACGTCACCTGGATGGGTCCGACCGCCCGGCGCGTTACAGCACCGGGCGCATCACCGCACCCGAGCGGGTCACGACACCGGGGTGCCCCACAGCATCCCGCGGCCTCACAACACCTTGTTCCGCACCAACAACGACAGCACCAGCGCCCCCGGTAGCAGCGGCAGCCAGACCGTCAGGACGCGGAAGCCGACGACCGTTGCGGCGGCCAGGGACAGGGGGGCGCCCAGGGCGGCCAGTGTGAAGACCAGGGCCGCGTCGACCGGGCCGATGCCGGCCGGCGCGGGTACGGCGCCGACCGCGGCGCTCGCCGCGAGGTAGGCGAAGAGGACGTCCGGCCAGGCGATCGGGAGCCCCAGTGAGGCTCCGACGCTGGCCAGTACCGCCGCCTGGCACAGGGAGAAGCCTGCGGCCCCGCCCCAGAGCGCCAGCACCCGGGCCGGCCGGGTGTGCAGCCGTCGCGCGTCGGTCAGGGCGGTGCGCAGACCGTCGAGCAGGGGGCGCCGCAGCGGACGTACGAGGGTCAGAAGCAGTGTCACGGCGGCCACTGCGACGGCCACGCCCACGCCGATGGGCAGCAGGGTTCCGCCGTCCGGGAGGAGGTCGGTGGCGCCGAGGGACGTCGGGAAGGTGGCCAGCAGCACGAGGATCACCAGGAGCTTCGCGACCGGTTTGACCAGGGAGTACAGGGCCAGGGATGCCGTGGCTCGGGCCAGGGGGATGCCTCGGCCGGTGAGGAAACGCAGGGTGACCGCGTGGGCGCCGAGACCGGCTGGAAGCACGTTGTTGGCGGCGCCCGCGGCGAACTGCGAGGCCAGGAGCAGCCCGGGCGGCAGCCGCTCCGGGATCGCCCCCTGCCGGGCGAAGGCGGCGGAGATCCAGCACAGCAGGGTGAACGCGCCCCCGATCGCCAGCCAGCCGGGGTCGGCGGTGGTGAGCTGGCGGGCCCCGTCGTGCAGGACCCGCCAGTTGTCCGCCGCCCAGACCCCGATGAGCAGGAGCGGCAGCAGACAGAGCACCCGGCGAGCGTGCCGGGCGCTGGGAAACCGTGGGGGGCGGGCAGCGGTGGGGGAGCGGTCCGGGGCGTCCTGGGTAGGGAGCGGGACCGTGGAGGCGGGCGGGGCTATGGGGACTATCGGCAATGAGGACACAGCGCGCGTCGTCCTTCCGCGTGGCGCCCACGCGGACGGGGCGAACGGGGGGAAATGAAGAGCGAAGCAAGCGGACGGCAGGAGCGTCCCCAGTCCGCGTGACGGGGTGGTGTCCAGGAGCAGAAGGGGTGAGGGCGGACGGGCGACACAAATGATGCCTGCATCTTTATTTACGGAGTCTCCCCCCGTCGTCGCCGATCGACGCCTCAATCGTGAGCCGTCTCACACGGCTGGCCGGGCGCGCCTGTTTCGCGCCGGTGCTTCATATGGGGCGGCCTCGCCCGATTTCTCCGACTGTCGGCGGAGTGTCGGAGGCGGTCCGTACGCTCGTCGGTATGGAGGGGAACGAGCTGCACGGGGAGCAAGGGGAGCAAGGGGAGCAGGGGGAGGAGCCCGGCGCCGGGGCTTGGCAGCGACTGAGCGCCTACAGCTATCTCAGCGCGCCCGAGCGACTGGAGTACGTCGCGGTGATGCGAGTGTTCTGCGGCACGCTGCTCGCGGATCTGTCCATACCCGATGTGCTCGCCAAACTGGGCCGGGCGGGCGGATCGGGGGCGGCAATCGACGCCGAGACACTCACCGCCAGGCTCGAGCAGCTGGTGCGCTGGGGCAATCTGCTGCGCAGCACGCACACGGTCAGGGCGATGAGCATCGCCGAGTACCAGCGCTCCCGGTCCCGTTACCAGCTGACCAAGCTGGGGGAGCGGGTGCAGCGTGACGCCGACGAGGTGCTGGCCGGGGCGGACGCCGCGCGCGAGGTGAGCAGCGAGTTGCTCGCCCTCGTCGACCGTGGGCTGCGTGAGATCGTCGCGCTGGCCACGGCGCCGGGCGGCGCGGACCCGCAGCAGGCGCTGGAGCGGATCAGCACCCTGTTCGTCCAGTTCGCCGAATTCGCCGAGTCGGTACGGGACTTCTACGCCTACCTGGGCCAGGTCCTGGCCCGCTACGACCTCGACGGAGCCGAATACCAGGGTTTCAAGGAACTGCTGCTCGACTATGTGGAGGCCATCACCGAGGACGTCTCCTTCAGGGCCCCGCGCATCGCCACCCACCTGGACGCCCTCTGGCCGCGGCTGCCCGAGCTGCTCGCCCGTGTCGACGGCCACGCGGCGGGTATCGCGGGTATCGGGGCGCTCGCCGACGGACTGCCCGAGACTCGCGTACAGCGCAGCCGGGGGCGGGACCTGGCGGACTGGGAGGGGCTGCGGGACTGGTTCACCGACACCGGCGGGCACGAACACGGGCCCCTGCACGGCAGCCAGGTGGACCAGCTCCGGGACGCCACCCTGCGCGCCCTCCAGTCACTGCTCGCCAACGCCAAGCGCATGCTGCGCTCCGCATCCGGCGAGATGTCGCGCCGCAAGGACCTGCTGCGCCTCGCGGCCTGGTTCGACGCCGCGGAGCCCGCGGAGGCCCACGATCTCGCGGTCGCCGCCTTCGGGCTCTACGGGGCACGGCACCTGGGTGTGGCACCGGATCCGGACCGGACCGTGCCGGCGTACGTGAGCTGGTGGACGGGGCCCGTCGTGGACGTGCCGGTGGCGTTGCGCGAGCGGGGGAGCAGGGCCCCGCGTGGACGTGCTGCGGCGGCCGAGGACCACACCGAGCAGAAGCGGCGCCTGATGGCAGAGGCCCGGGAGGAGGCCGAGGCCAGGCGGGCGGCGGCCGACGAGCTGCGCAGCGCGTCGGGCAGGTTCGACCAGGTGAGACTCGGCGCCCCGGCCATGCGGCTGCTGCTGGAACTCCTCACCGCGGCCCTCGGCAACGCCCAGCTACACAAGGGCGACAAGGGCGATAAGGGCGACAAGAGCGACACGGGAGACCAGGGAGGCAATGCCCCTGACGACTTCCTGCTCGACGGCGCGCACGCGAGCGACGCGGACCTCGGCATCCGGCTGACCGCATGGCGCACCCCGGGCCGGCACACGGTCCTGCGGTCCGTGGACGGCGACCTGACCGCGGACGACCTCACCCTGGCCGTCGAGCACGTCTCGGCAGTCCAGAGCCCCTCGGCAGTCCAGAGCCCCTCGGCAGTCCGGATCGACTCGGCACCCGCCGCCGCCGAGGAAGCGAGCGCTTGATGCCCCTGCCCTCCGCACACGACGTCGCACTCGCCGCCGAGCGCCGCACTGCCGCCCGGCTCCTCCTGGCCCACCCTCTGGTCACCGCCACCGGGCCGCACAGCGACACCTTCCCCCTGGTCAGGCGCCACGCCGACTGGCTCGCCCAGCGTTTCCAACAGGTCTTCGGATACCGGCTGTTGGTGGAGGCCACGTACGCCCGTCTCTTCAAGGCGGGCCTGGGCCCGGACTCGGGTCACCGCCTCGAACGTCCGTCGACCGGAACGCCGTTCACCCCACGGACGTACACCTATCTGGCCCTCGCCCTGTCGGTCCTCGTCACCGCACCCGAACAGCTCCTGCTCTCCCAGCTCGTCGCCGATCTGCGGGCCGCGGCCGTCGACGCCGGGATCGAGATCACCGACACCGGGCGGCAGGCCGAGCGCCGGACACTCGCCGCCGCGCTGCGCCAACTCGTCGACTGGGGTGTGCTGGTGGAGACCGAGGGCCGTGTCTCGGCCGTCGCCGAGGAACAGGGCGAGGGACGGAGTGGGGAACAGGCCGGAGAGGCGCTGCTGACCGTGGACCGGGAGATCGCGCGGGCAGCCGTCGCAGGCCCGCTCGCCCAGAGCCGCGACGGCGCGGACCTGGTACGCCGGGCCGCGGACCCCGGTTTCGGCGGGCCGCGTACGTACGTCCGCAGGCGCCTGGTCGAGACCCCCGTCGTTCTCCTCGACGACCTCACCGACGCCGAGCGCGAATGGCTGCGCACCCGGCAGCGCCGCGAGGCCCAGGCGTTCTCCGAACTGCTGGGTCTGGAGGCCGAGATCCGCGCCGAGGGCATCGCCCTCGTCGACCCGGACGCCGAACTCACCGACCTGCACCTCCCCGGCACCGGCACGGTGGCGCAGGCCGCGCTGCTCCTCGTGGCACGGCTGGCCGACCGGCTGCGCCCCGCCGGCCCCGGGCACCCGGCGGTGGGCGGGCGGCTGGTGATCGGCGTACCCGTCCCGGAGGGGCTGCTGCCCGGACTGCTCGACGAACTGATCGAGGAGTACGGCAGACGCGCCAACTGGATGCGTGGCCACCTGGAGGACCGGGACGGATTCCTCGCCGCCGTCCTCGACCTCCTGGCCAGGATGCGTCTGATGGCACCGGCCGGTCCGGTCCGCGCGGATGGCTACGGCGTGCCCGAGGGCTACGAGGAGACGGTCACCGACGGCCGTCCCGTCACGGACGTCTCCGGGGCACGTGGCCAACAGCGTGATGGCGGCTGGATGTTGCTTGCCGCCGCGGCCCGGTACGCCACCACGGTCGAGGTCAAGCCCCGTTCCGAACAGTTCCCCACGAACGATTCCCCCACGAACGATTCCCCCACGGACGGAATTCTCAAGGAGCCGCCCCGATGAGCCGCGCTGCCGCCCACCACCGGAACCGGTACCGCCTGCACCGCGCCGGTATCCGCAACGTCTGGCAGTACGACGAGCAGGAGTTCGCCTTCGGCGAGGGCCGGCTGCTGCTGCGCGGCAAGAACGGCGCGGGCAAGTCCAAGGCCCTGGAGATGCTGCTGCCGTACCTCCTCGACGGCGACGCCCGTGCCCTGGACGCCACCGGCACCGGCCGCACCTCCCTCCTCTGGCTGATGCTCGACGGCTTCGAACAGACCAACCGGCTGGGCTATCTCTGGGTGGAGTTCGTCCGGACGGACGAGGAGGGCGACGACCACCACCTCACCCTCGGAGCGGCCGTCCGCGCGTCCCGCTCGACCAGGACGGCGAAGCCCTTCTTCTTCGTGACCCCGCTCCGGGTCGGTGCCGATCTGGACCTGGCCCCGGCGGGCCAGCCGCTCCCCGTGGACCGGCTCAAGTCCCTCGTCGGCCCGGAGAACGTCACCGACCGGGCTGTCGAACACCGGGCCAGGGCCGCCCGTGAACTGTTCGGCCTGAGCGATCCGGCGCGCTACCGCAACCTCCTGCACCTCCTCCACCGGCTGCGCCGCCCCACCATCGGCGACCGCATCGACTCCGGAGGACTGGTCTCCGTCCTCGCCGAGACGCTGCCCGCCCTCGACGACGAGGTCGTGGAGAAGGTGGCCCGCAACCTCGACGACCTCGACGCCGTACGGGCCGACCTGGGCCGGCTGGAACGCACCGACCAGGCGCTGCGCACCTTCCTCACCGCCTACCGCGGCTATCTCCACGGCGCGTTGCGCCGCCGCGCCGACCGGGCGAACGGCGAACTGGAGCGACTGGCGGAGTACCGCAGGGCCGCGGGCAACGCGGCGCGGAAGGCGCAGGAACTCCGGCAGGAGGAGGATGAACTCGGCGCCCGTACCGAGTCGTTGGAGGACGAGCGGATCGCCGCCGAGACGGACCTCGCGGCGCTGCACGCCAGCACGGGATACCGCAGTCTCACGGAACTCGCCGAGAAACGCGCCACCGTCACCGCCCTGCACAGCGCCGCCACCACCGCCTTCAAGTCCGTGCGCCAGGCGCACAGCAACCAGGAGGAGGCGGCCCGCCGGCTCACCGAGGAGGCCCGGCGGCTCGGCGCCGACCTGGTCGAACTGAGCACGGCACACGGTGAGTTGGTACATGAGGCGGAACGGTCCGGACTCGACCCCGTGCACCTGGGGGAGCCCGTCGCGACCCGCGCCACGCCGGTCGCGCCCGCGACGACGGCCGAACTGACCTCCCCGGACGGCGACTTCCACCTCGTACGCCACCCCGAGGCGCTGGCGATCGACACCGAGCCGTGCACGACCGCGCTGCACGCCTGGGACGCCCAACTCGACGCCGTGCGGCCGGTGATCAGGAACCGGGCCCGGACGGTGACCGAACTGGGCATCCTCATCGAGCAGTCGGGCAGGGCGCAGATCGAGGCGCACGACGCCGACGCGGCTCGCGAACGACTGGAGGAACAGGCGGAACACGCGCGCGCCCGCACCGAGGAGCGCCGCCGGGAAACAGTGGCCGAGGGAGCCTCGTACGCCGACGCGGCCAAGGCGTGGACCGAGCGGCTGCGCAGCCTCACCGGGGTGCCCCTGGACGCCGTACTCACCCTGCTCGCACACGACCCGGTGGACGGGCCGCTGCCCGCACAGGCCCCCGACGAGGTGGCCGACGCGGCCAGGGCGGCCGTCGACCCGTGGCTGACGGAGCTCGGCGTGGAGCGTGACACCGTCGCCGTCACGCTCCACCGACTGACGGCCGACCGCGACCGCCTCCGGGGCGAGCGCGAGGACTGGGAGCGTCGTACCGACCCCGAGCCACCGGCTCCGCCCCACCGCGCGGCGCCCCGTACCCCCGGCACCGGCGCACCCTTGTACCGCCTCGTGGACTTCGCCCCCGACCTGCCGCCGGACGCGCGAGCGGGCCTGGAAGCCGCACTGGAGGCGAGCGGCCTCCTCGACGCCTGGGTCCGCGCGGACGGCACGCTCCTGGACCGGGCGACCCGGGACACCCTCCTGGTGCCGGGAGCGGCGATGGCAGGTCCCACACTCGCCGGGGTACTACGGCCCGTCGCCGCGCCGGACAGCGGGGTGACGGTGGAGCAGATCGAACGGGTGCTGGCGGCGGTGGCACTGGTGGGGGACGTGTCGGAGGGAGGGACGGGCGCGCACACCGTCGTCGGCATGGACGGCGCATGGCAGCTCGGCATCGTGCGCGGGCGTCACACCAAGGAGGCCGCCGAGTACGTCGGAGCGGAGGTGCGGGCGGAGACGCGGCGCCGGAAGCTGGCCGAACTGGACGCCCAAATAGCCGTGATCCAAGGTGAGTTGGCGGAGCGCGAACGTCACTTGCGGATGCTGACCGAGCATCGCGATCAGGTCGCCGACACCCTGCGCAGGCCGCCCCCGGCACGCCGGCTGACGGACGCGTGGGCCCGTACCGCCGAGGCCGACCGCGTCGCCGAGTCCCTCGCCGGGCAGGCGGCCACGGCCGCGCGCGAGGCGGAGCGGGCACGGGCCCGAGCTGTCGCGGCCCGCAGGGAGGCGGAGGCGACGGCGAGCGCCCACGCACTCCCGGCGGACCCGGGGGCACTCGACACGGTCCGCCTGGCCCTGAACCGCCTGGGACAGGGCACGGAGCAGCTGCGGCGGAGAGTACGCGCGGTCGTCTCCACCATCGACGGCCACCGCGCAGGCCGGACGGACTACGAGCGCGCCGAGTCGGCGGCCGGAGAAGCCGAGTCCGACTACGTCGCACCGCTCGGCCGCCTGGAGGCCGCCCGCCGCACGGTCCGGGGTCTGGAGGAGGCCCTCGGCGCCACGGAGCAGGAGATCCTCGCCCGCGAGGCCGCGACGAAGCGCCGCCTGGACACGGTTGGACGCCAACTCCCGGGAGCACGGCGCGACCTGGCCGACGTCCATGACAAGCGCGTACGAGCGGAAGAGGAGGAGAGGACGCGGCGCGAGAGCCTGGCGGCACAGGAGGACGAGGCGCTGACCTGCGGCAGACGACTGCGGACGGCTCTCTCGCTGCCGGGGGTGACCGGGGGTGCGGCTCTGGAGGGGGAGGAGGACGGCGAGGAGGACGGCGAGGGTGTTGCCGCCCTGAAGTCGCCGGACCCGGTCCACGACGACGTACGGGAACGCATCAAAGCACTGCACCTGCTGGTCGACGCGGTGCTGGCCCGTCTGAACCCTGAACGCCGCGACATCACGGACACGACACTCCTCAACCGCCACACCGAACTGCGCGACCAGCTCTCCGGAGGCTATGACGCGACGATCGAGGAACACGACGGCATCAAGCTCTGCAAGCTCGTCGACGACCACGGCCCGCAGGACATCGCGACGGTCGGCGAACGCATCGCGTCCCAGGCGGCCGACGCCCGCAACCGACTCACCGAACGCGAACGCGAGGTCTTCCAGCGCTTCCTGACGGGCGAGTTGGGCGACCACCTCTCCACCCAGGTCCTGGCGGCGGGCGCCCTGGTAGGGGCTCTGAACGCCACCTTGTCCACGGTCCGTACGTCACACGGTCTCGGCGTGACGCTCGACTGGAAACTGGCCGACGGCGTGGAAGCGGACGTCAAGGCGGCCGTGGATCTCCTCCGCAGTCCGTCGGGCCTGCGCACCCGCGACGAGTCCGAGCAACTCCGCGACGTCCTCCAGCGCCGTATCGAGGACGCCCGCCGCGCCGACCCGGCCGCGGGCTACGCCGCGCACCTCCGTACCGCCCTCGACTACCGCGACTGGTTCACGTTCACCCCGTGGGTGGTGGACGACGCGGCACCGTCGTCCCGCCGTAAGCTCTCGGGCCGAACGGGCATGAGCCAGGGCGAACAACGCGTCCTGTCCTACCTGGTCCTCTTCGCGGCAGCGGCGGCCCACTTCACCAGCCTCGCCGAATCCGCCCCGCACGCTCCCCGGCTGATCCTCCTCGACGACGCCTTCGCGAAGGTCGACGAGCCCACCCACGCCCGCCTCGGCCGCATCCTCGTCGACCTGGACCTCGACTTCGTCCTGACCAGCGAACGCCTGATCGGCAACTGGCCCGACGTACCGTCCCTGCACATCTACGAATGCCTGCGCGACCCGCACGTACGGGGCGTGGCCACGCTCCACTACACGTGGAACGGGCGGCAACGGAGACTGGTGTCGGTATGACGAAGGCCGAAGAGGCGGATGAACTGCCGCTGGACGGGGCGGGTGAACTGCCCCTGACCGCAGAGGCGTTCACGTTCCTCACCCGCCCGGGCCTGACCCGCCTCTGGACGGCGGCACGCACCCGCCTCGAACGCAACGGCCTCCGGCCCACCGGCACGATCCGCCTCCAGCACCTGGACGTGGCGGAGCGGGAAGCCCTGTCCCTGCTCCTGGCCAAGCCGGTGACCGGACCCACGGCCACGATCCGCCTGCCGGACCTGGACACCCGCCTCCGGTCGAGTGCGGTCGGCCGGGACCTGACGGCGACGCTGACGGCCCTGGGCCCACCCCTGACCGACCGGCGAGCGGCCCGCGACGCGGCGGCGGCCGAACGCACACACCTGTGGTCCACGGCAGAGGCGACGCTGGCCGCCACACCCCTCTCCGCCCACCTCTGGACCGCCCAATGGCTGGAGGAGATACGCCGATCCGGCACGCTGACCCGCCAGCCGTCCGCCATCGCGCTCACCACAGCAACCCAGGCCATCCAGACCCTCGCGACCCTCTACCCGGACAAGCGGCCAGACCCCACCCCCGCCACCTGGGGCCGGGGTGAACTGGCCACCCGCACCACAGGCTCGGCCCACGGCCTGGACGACGGCACCCTGCTGTCCCGACTGGTCCTGCGCGGCATAGCCCTGGCCCAGGGCGTCGACCTCCCGACGGACGCCCCGGGCCGCCGAGCCCTGTGGCGCCGGGCCTCGGTCACCCCCGACGAGGTCTCCAGCACGGTCCTGACGTACGGCCTGCGCCCGAGAGGCGGGACCTGGCAGGAGGCGTCCCTGTGCGAACGCGCCGCCCACGCCATGGAGACCCATCTGACACTCCGTGAACTGCGGGGCCTGCACCTGGAGTTGCCCCAGGGAACCCGCATCCACGTCTGCGAGAACCCGCGCGTGGTGGAGGCGGCGGCGGACGCCGGCTGCGGTGCCGCCCTGGTGTGCACGTCGGGGAGCGCGTCGACGGTGGTCCTCACGCTGCTGGACGCGCTGGCGGCGGCGGGCTGCGCTTTCGCGTACCACGGGGACTTCGACTGGGCGGGGATCGTGCTGGCCAACCGGATGATGCGGCGATACGAGGCCGACCCCTGGCGTATGACGGCAGCGGACTACGAGTACCTCGCGACCCGCACACAACTCCACGGCACCCCGCCCCTAGCCCTGGCAGGCCCGCCCGTCGAGGCCTCCTGGGACTCGGAACTGGCCCCGGCCATGGAGGCGTTGGGGGTGGCACTGCACGAGGAGGCGGCGCTCGATCTTCTGCTGGAGGACCTGGAGTGAGGGGAGGGAGTTCACACAGCGGAGCCCCAGGCCTCCATCAGCTGCTCGGGCCCGTACGTCACCGCCGGCCCGCCCGCCGTGAATCCGGAGCGGGACACCGCGATCAGCGGAGTGTCGTCGTCGGCACCGGGTACGGCCATGGCGTCACGAGCCAGCGCGGCCAGGGCGCGATGGTCGAAGGAGCCGCGTTCGTGCCACTTGATCGAGCCGACGAACCCGATCTCGCGGGCCGGTGACGACCTGTCCGCCCCCACCAGGTCCACCTCGGGATTGTTCGTACGAGGCCACCAGCCGCCCACTTCCCGCACCTGTGGCCACGTGTCGTCGGGGAGCAGCCGGGCCAGCGACTCCCTCACGACGGGTTCGATCGCCCGACCACGCCACGAGGTCCATCCGCGTTCGACTCTCTCGGCCACGATCCGGCCGCGCCCACGCTCGATCTCCGGAATCCCCTGCTCCAGGAAGGCGAGCCAGAAACGGAGGTAGGGATCGGCGACGCGGTAGCGGCGGTCGCGGTCTCCTGGGCGGGTGGAGAGAGGGGTGTCGGCAGCGACGAGTCCCTTGTCCGCGAGGGTGCGCAGGGCGGGGTTGAGCGAGCCGGGCGGGAGCGGCCGGTCCGCCGCCCCCGCCTTCGCGGCGATCGTGCCGAAGGTCCGCTCACCGCTGCCGATCACGGAGAGCACGTGCCTGGCCTGGAGGGCGGTCGGGAACTCGGCGGCCAGTATCCGCTCACCGGAGACGAGCAGGGGAGAGGTGGGATCGCCGAGGGTACGGGCGAGGAAGTCGACGCGGTGCTCACCTTCCTGCCACTCCTGGCAGACGAGCGGCAGACCGCCGGTGATCAGGTGGGCGTCGAAGGCGTCCGCAGCGGGGAGCCCGGTCATCGCCATGACTTCGGAGGGGGAGAGAGGCGCCAGCACCATCTCGACACCTCGCTGATGGAAGGGGCGGCCGTAGGCGGAGAGCTGCTCCATCATGGCCAGATCACTGCCGATGAGGATGAGCAGCACGGGTTTCCGGCTCAGTACGCGGTCCCACACGGTCTGCAGGGTGCCCTCCAGGACCGGGTCGCCTTCGAGCATCCAGGGCAGCTCGTCGAGTACGACGATGCTGGGGGCGTCGTCCGGGAGCACCACGGCGAGCTGACGAAGTGCGGTGTCCCATTCGGCGACGGTCGTGACACCGGCGAGGAGCGCGGTGTCGGGCAGTGCGGAGTGCCGGACCTCGGAGAGGAATCGGGCCCGTTCCCGGTGGGCGTCCTCACCCCGGGTGGCTTGGTGGACGACGTACGGTACCTGGGCGCGCTCACAGAACAGGTCCACCAGCCGCGACTTCCCGACCCGGCGCCGTCCTCGAAGCAGCAGGGCGCGGCCGCGCTGGTCGCCCCGACCGTCGCGCACCCAGGAGAGGTGGCGCTCCAGGGCTGCCAGCTCGGATTTGCGGCCTACGAAGCCTGGCATGGGTCACCTTCCGAGTTTGCTCGCACTGAACATACTCAAGTGAACCATAGTATGGAGAATACGAGTAACTACTCAATCACATTGAGTGATTCGGTCGCCCCGCCGAACTCCCTGACCGCCCCCTCGACGATCGCCTCCAGCCGCGCGTGGTGCGCGCCCCGCCAGTACAGGCGCTCGCAGTCCACGCACTGCGCGAACACGTCGTACGTCCGTCGCGTCCCGTGCTCCAGCCGCTCCCCGACGGTTTCCTTGTCGGCCTGCTCCAGCCGTCCGTTGCAGGCGGTGCAGCGGGTCCAGGGGGTGAGGGTGGGTGCGAACCTGTCCAGTACGTCCCGGAGTTGGTCGTCCGGGCGGTCGCTGTACACGTACGCGCCCGCCCACAGCTCCCGGCGTCGTAGCAGCCCCCGGTCCCGCGACAGCAGTACCCGCCGCTCCGCCGCCGACAGCGCGGCCAGCGCCGGATCGCCGATGTCCTCGCTCTCGTACGCGGCATCCACGCCGAGGAGCCGCAGCCGGCGCGCGAGCGTGCCCAGATGCACGTCGAGCAGGAATCGGAGCGGCGCTCCCGGGACCCGCTGCGGTCGGATGACCGCGGCGACCTCCACCGTCTCGCCCGCGACCGGCACATGGGACACCGGCATCTCCCGGCCGTCGACCAGTAGCCGTCCGGCCTCGGTGAGCGGCACACCCAGCGACTCGACCACATGCCCGAGCGAGGACGACCCGTCGGTGACCACGGTCGTATGTCCGGCACGCCGCTCGGCCGGGACGAAGAGCCGCAGCTCAGGGGCGAAACTGATCACGATCTCCGGTCTGCTCACCCGATCAGCATGTCATCGACCAGACCGGGAGCGCCCGGGACTTTTCGGTGCACTACTCTCAGCGCTCTCAACACGCCTCGCTGGTGGGGGAGTACGGCAACATGCAGTTCGAACGTACGGGCGTGCCCGGTTACGAGGTCGTCGAGGTCCTCGGGCAGGGCGGGTTCGCCACCGTGTACCGGGCCCGCCAACTGGCCGTGGGCCGCGAGGTCGCCCTCAAGATGGACAGCCGCGTCCTGGCGACCGACCGCGACCGGCAGCGCTTCCTGCGCGAGGTCACGGCGGCCGGCCAGCTCTCCGGCCACCCGCACGTGGTCGCGGTGTACGACGCCGGGGTGCTCGACAACGGCCGCCCGTACATGGTCCTGGAGCTGTGCCCCGGCGGCTCGCTCGGCGACCGGCTCCACCAGCACGGCCCGCTCCCGGCCGCCGAGGCACGGGACATCGGCGTACGCATCGCCGACGCGCTCGCCGCCGCCCACGCCGGCGGCGTACTGCACCGCGACATCAAGCCCGGCAACATCATGATCGACCGGTACGGCAATGTCGGCCTCGCCGACTTCGGGCTGGCCGCGATGCCCCGCCCCGGGCAGGAACTGTCGGCCACCCGCGAGGCGTTGACGCCCGCGTTCGCCCCGCCTGAGGCGTTCCGGCTGGCCGAGCCCACGCCCGCCGGGGACGTGTACTCCCTCGCCGCGACGGTCTACGCCCTCGTCCACGGCAGGCCCCCGCACTTCCCGGCGCAGGGCAGCCTCGGCATCGCGGAGGTCATCGTCCGGCACGACTGGCCGCTGCCGGACCTCCCCGGAGTGAGCCCGCGCCTCACCGAGGTACTCCGCCACGCCATGGCCCCGGACCCGGCCGACCGGCTGCCGAGCGCGGCGGCACTCAGGGACGCGCTGGCCGCCGTAGACCTGACGGAGGACGCCCCGGGCACCCGCACCGCGGCCTTCGTCCCCACCTTCGCCCCCACCGTCCCGCAGCCCGCCGCCCCGCCCACCACAGTCCCGCAGTCCGCTGCCGCCGCCGAGCGCAAGAAGAAGGGGCGGCTGCAGGTGTCCGTCGCGGTCGTGGGGGTGGTCGTCGTCGGTACGGGCGGGACGGTCGCGCACCAGTACCTGCCGCCGTCGACCTCCAAGGCGTCCACCGCCGGACCCTCTGCCTCCGCCTCCGGTACGGGCGGGGCGAGCGCGTCCGCCCAGGCCGCGAACGCCGGATTCGGTGTGCCGACGACGACCGAGGACTGTCCGGCGGCCGGTGTCGAGGGCGTGGGAGGCCGCTGCACCACGACCGCCGAATGCTGGGGCGGCATGGTCGTCAACGTCGGCATCGTCAGCGTGAACCGCTCCGACTGCCTGGTGTCGCACCCGTGGGAGACCTTCGCGATAGCCCCGCTCCCGTCAGACGGGATGACCAACAACCAGAAGGAACTGATCAACCACCCGGACGTGATCAAACTCTGCTCCCGCGAGGTCCTCGCCGCGTCCAGACAGAGCGACAAGGCCCTCGACATCGACCCCGCCCGCTGGATCATCGACGTGCTCCCGCCCACGGCGACCGAGTACGCCGACGGACTGCGCGTCATGCGCTGCGTGGCCACGGTCACCGGGGAGGAGTCGACGGGGGCGTACTTCCGACCACGGTCGTGAGGGCTCGGGTGTGAGGGCTC
The DNA here is from genome assembly GCF_053593675.1 of Streptomyces sp. NPDC002156. Lineage (NCBI taxonomy): Bacteria > Bacillati > Actinomycetota > Actinomycetes > Kitasatosporales > Streptomycetaceae > Streptomyces > Streptomyces sp. NPDC002156. Next base: position 14,576 of record NZ_JBSFDA010000036.1, read on the forward strand.
GGGTGCGAGGGCGCGATGCCGCTGTGATCCGTACCACAAAAGGGTTGCGAGGACTACAGTGGAGAGCGCCTGAGGGAAGTGATCCCGTTGTCCGTCGCCTGGGACGCCATCGGTGGGCTGGTAGACGCCCATGAACGGTTTCTGGCCGGTGCGCGGGTCGACTCGGACGTCCGGGACTCGGTGCTCGACTCATGGAAGCGGTGCCGGTACGCGGGGGTCGAGCCGGACCGGCTGCTGATCCCGTACGCCCCCGACCTGGCGCTCGACCACCGGTTCCTGCATGCCGCCGAGCCCGTCCTGGAGCGCCTCACCGCATCGCTCGCCGAGCTGAACACGACCGTCGCGCTCTGCGACGCCCAGGCCAGGATGGTCGAGCGCTACGGCGGCGACCGCACGCTCCGCGACCGCCTCGACGGCGTCAGCTTCGCCCCCGGGTTCGACGCTTCCGAACGGGCCGCCGGTACGAACGGTGTCGGCACCGCCCTCGCCGGGCGCGGCCCCGTCTACGTCGCGGGCCGTGAGCACTTCGCCGACTGTCTGCAACCGTTCGCCTGCGCGGGCGCCCCGATCCGCAACCCCCTCAGCGGCCGTATCGAGGCCGTCCTCGATCTGACCTGTCTGCACGACGACGGCGACCCCGCGATGATGCGGCTCGTACGGGAGGCCGCCCGGGACATCGAGACGCGGCTGCTGGAGCAGGCCACGGAGCGGGAGCGGGCGCTCCTCACCGCGTACCGCCGGGCCGACCACGGCACGCACGGGAGCGGATGGCCGGCCGAGCCCCGGCATCCGTCCCAGGCCGAGCCCCAGTCCCTGCACCTGGCCGCGAACCACGGAGCCGCCCCCGACGGCGTCGTCCTCGGCCCCATCGACCTCGCGGTCCTGCGCGAGAAGGCCGAGGCCCTGATCGCTGCCCCGCACCGCACCCTCGACGAGGTCCTGCTGTCCGGCGGCCGTACCGCCACCCTTCTGCGCCGCCAGGTCGAGGGCGCTGCGGGCGAGACGGGAGTGGTCGTCGAGGCCCGGGTCCTCGGCGGCCCGCGCCTGCGCCACACCCCGGCCGTGGATGTCCCACCTGTGCCGCGGCCGGCCCGAAAGCCCCCCGTCGTCCTGCGCGCAGTCCCCGAAGCGCCCCCGGCGCCGGAACCAACCGACACCGACGCATGGCTGCTCCTTGTCGGTGAACCCGGCGTCGGGCGGCTCGCCGTACTGGCCCGCCGACGGCTGGAACTGCTGCACGACGCAGGCGTCCGGATCGGCACCACCCTGGACGTCACCCGGACCGCCGAGGAACTCACGCAGGTCGCCGTCCCCCGCTTCGCCGACTTCGCAGCCGTCGACCTGCCCGACTCCGTGCTCAGGGGTGAGGAACCGGGGCACCTCGGCGCGGACACCCCGCTGCGCCGGGTCGCGCTGGGCGCCGTGCACGACGAGTCCTGGCTGTACGGGGTCGGCGACGAGGTCCGGTACATCGCGTCCACCCCGCAGGCCCGCGCGCTGGAGAGCCGCAAGCCAGTCCTCGAACCGGCGCTGACCGTCGACGGTGGCTGGATCGCCCAGGACCCGGTACGCGGCGAACGGATCCTGCGGGCGGGCATCCACTCCCTGATCACCGTGCCGCTGCGCGCCCGGGGCACGACCCTCGGCTCGGTCGGCTTCTACCGCTCCGAGCGGCCCGAGCCCTTCGAGAACGACGACCTCTCCCTGGCCCAGGAGTTGGCCGGACGCGCGGCGATCTGCATCGACAACGCCCGCCGCTACACCCGCGAACGCAACACCGCCCTCGCCCTCCAGCGCAGCCTGCTGCCCCGGGGCCGCTCCCAGCAGAACGCCGTCGAGGTCGCCTACCGCTATCTGCCCGCGCAGGCCGGGGTCGGCGGCGACTGGTTCGACGTCATCCCGCTCTCCGGCGCGCGCGTGGCACTCGTCGTCGGCGACGTGGTCGGGCACGGGCTGCACGCCGCCGCGACGATGGGCCGGCTGCGCACCGCCGTGCACAACTTCTGCGCGCTGGACCTGGCCCCCGAGGAACTCCTCACCCACCTCGACGAGTTGGTCGGACGCCTTGACCGGGGCGAGGGCTGGGCCGTCGAGAACACCCACCAGGACTCGGGAATCATCGGCGCGACCTGTCTGTACGCCGTCTACGACCCGGTGTCCCGGCGCTGCACCCTCACCCGCGCCGGGCACCCGGTCCCCGCGGTCGTCGGCCCCGACGGCACCGTGGACTTCGTCGACCTGCCGCCGGGACCGCCGCTCGGACTCGGCGGGATGCCCTTCGAGACCGTCGAGCTGGAACTCGCCGAGGGCAGCCAACTCGTGCTCTACACCGACGGGTTGATCGAGGACCGGCTCAGGGACATCGACATCGGCCTGGACCGCCTCCGCACCGTCCTGGCCTGTGCCGACCGGGCACCGGAGGACACCTGCGAGGCCGTCCTCGACGCCCTGCTGCCCGCCCGGCCGAGCGACGACGTGGCCCTGCTGGTCGCCCGTACCCACGCGTTGGGTCCTGACCAGGTCGCCCAGTGGCCGGTGCCGCGCGACCCGGCGTTCGTCTCGCACGCCCGCGCGGCCGTCATCGACCAGCTCACCGCCTGGGGTCTGGACGAACTGGCCTTCACCACCGAACTCGTGGCCAGCGAACTGATCACCAACGCCCTCCGGCACGCCACCGGCCCGGTCCAGCTCCGGCTGCTCCGCGACCGCGCGCTGATCTGCGAGGTCTCCGACGGCAGCAGCACCTCACCGCGACTGCGCCGAGCCCGCACCGAGGACGAGGGCGGCCGGGGCCTCTTCCTCGTCGCCCAGCTCACCGAGCGCTGGGGCACCCGCTACACGGCCGACGGCAAGATCATCTGGACCGAACAGCGCCTGCCGTGACCCGATCCCACGATCTGGTCCGGTTGTCCGGCATCCGGGCAATGGTTGACGTACGGCGAGCCGTACTGCTCAATTGTTCGCATGGATGCCCAGCAGCAGCGCTTGGTTACGCGCGGCCACATCGACCTCTGTCGAGTGTGCTCCGCCGCGTGTCGCGCCTGACTCGGCACAGGGCCGTCTGACCGGCCCATTTCCTCTCCTCTCTTCTTCTCTCTTCTTCGCGCTCCCTCGCCCTCCTTCGTTCCCCCGCGCCTCCGCCTCTCCTGACGAGCCGTCAACTTCGGCCGTACGCAGGGCTGTTCCGTCCTGCCCGGACGGCTCAGGGGAACCCGAGAAAGGCCGTTTCCCATGCCCGTGGAATTCCTTGGCATCGCCGCGACCAACGACGGCTCCGAGACCACCCCGCGCTCCGGCGCAGCCTTCGACAGGGACTACACGCTCCGGCTCGCCCGGGCGCACGAGGACCACGGCTGGGACCGGGTGCTGTTCGCCTACGGCTCCGGATCGCCGGATCCCGCGCCCGCCGCCGCGTACATCGCGAGCAAGCTGGACCGTCTCCAAATCCTCCTGGCCCACCGCCCCAACGTCTCCTACCCGACCTTCGCCGCCAAGACGTTCGCCACCCTCGACCAGATCAGCGAGGGCCGGCTGACCGTCCACTTCATCACCGGCGGCAACGACCAGGAGCAGGGCCGCGAGGGCGACACCCTCACCAAGGACGAGCGGTACGCCCGCACCCGTGAGTACATCCGGATCGTCAAGAAGATCTGGACCACCCACGAGTCCTTCGACCACGAGGGCGACCACTACCGCTTCCACGACTTCGTCAGCGACGTCTTCCCGGTCCAACAGCCGCGCCCGAACGTCTCGTTCGGCGGCTCCTCGCCCGCCGCGTACGCCGCCGGGGGAGCCGAGGCCGACATCTACTGCCTGTGGGGCGAGCCCCTGGACAAGACCGCCGAGCAGATCGAGGCCGTGAAGGCCGCTGCCAAAGCAGCGGGACGTACCGACGTCCCCCGCATCCAGGTGGCGTTCCGCCCGATCATCGCCCCGACGGAGGAACTGGCCTGGGAGAAGGCCCACCGCACGGTCGGCGCGATCAACGCCCGCAAGGAGCGGGGCGAGTTGATCAGCAAGCGCCACAACAGCCAGGCCCAGCCCGAGAATTCAGGCTCGCAGCGCCTGATCGCCATCGCCGAGGCGGGCGAGCGCTACGACCGCGCCCTCTGGACCCCGACCGCCGCCGCCACCGGAGGCGCGGGCAACTCCAACGCCCTGGTCGGCACCCCCGAGACCGTGGCCCGGGCCCTCCTCGACTACTACGACCTCGGCGTCGACATCCTCTCCGCCCGCGGCTACGACCTGCTGGGCGATGCCATCGACTTCGGCCGGCACGTCATCCCGATCGTCCGCGAGGAGGTCGCCAAGCGCGACGCGGAACGGGCGGCACGGGGTGCGCGGGTACTGGCATCGGCGGTGAACGGATGACCACGGCAACCGACTTGACGGTACGTCAGGTCACCGTGGCCGACCCCCTCGTAGAGCCGCTGCTGCGCGAACTCGGAGACGAGTACTCCACCCGCTACGGCAAGGACGCCCACGCCGAACTGGCCCGCTACCCCGACGAGGAGTTCACGGCCCCGTACGGCGGAGTCCTGCTCCTCCTCCTGGAACACGGCGAGCCGGTCGCAGGCGGCGCGTTCCGCAAATACGACACGAACACGGCAGAGCTGAAACGCATCTGGACCCACTCGTCCCACCGGAGACGAGGCCTGGCCCGCCGGGTGGTCGAGGAACTGGAACACGAGGCCGAGACCAGGGGCTACCACCGCATCTACCTCACGACGGGCCCCCGCCAGCCCGAGGCCCGAGCCCTCTACCTGACGACGGGCTACACCCCTCTGTTCGACACGAGAGCCGACCCGGAATCGATCGGCAAACTCCCCTTCGAGAAGCACCTGACGGCAGGCCCGACTCCCTGAGCCGACCGGATGAGGGTGCGCGCCAGCGCCCCGACAGGGGCGCGGGGAACTGCGCGACAAGCCCCCACCGGCCGGTAGCCAAACCACCAAGCCCAACCACCCCTCACCCCTCGACCCCGGACAGGAACCCACGATGGGCATCACCACCGACTCCACCGCCCCACCCGGGGACACCGAAACCCCACCCTCGCCCCGTCCGGAGGACCCCGCCTCCCTAAAAGTCATCCCCGTACGCCACTACGCCCGCTGGGCAGCAGCAGCCGCAGTACTCGTCCTGGCCGCCCAATTCACGCACGGCCTGATCACCAACCCCGTCTGGGAATGGAACGTCTTCGCCGACTACGTACTCTCCGAAACGATCGTCCAGGCAGTCGGCGTAACCCTCCAACTCACCGCCTACGCAACAGTGCTGGGCTTCCTCCTCGGCGCCGTACTCGCCTTCATGCGCCTCTCCCGGAGCCCGGTCCTGCAGACCGTCGCCTGGACCTACATCTGGATCTTCCGGTCGATCCCGATGATCGTCCAGCTCGTCTTCTGGTTCAACCTCGGTGCCCTGTACGACCGGTTGGGCGTCGGCATCCCCTTCGGCCCGGTGTTCTGGTCCGTCGACAGCAACACCCTGATCGGCACCATCGGCGCCGCCATCATCGGACTGACGCTGCACCAGGCCGCGTACGCCGCCGAGATCGTCCGGGGCGGGGTCATCGCGGTCGACCACGGCCAGCTGGAGGCCGCCGCCGCGCTGGGCATCCCCCGGCTCCGCCAGATCCGCCGGATCGTGCTCCCGCAGGCCATGCGCGCCATCCTCCCCACCGCGGGCAACGAGATCGTCGGCCTCCTCAAGGGCACCTCGGTGGTCTACGTGATGGCGATCGGCGAACTCTTCTACCAGGTCCAGGTGATCTACGGCCGCAACGGCCGGGTGATCCCGCTGCTGCTGGTCGCCACCGCCTGGTACGTCGTCCTCACCTCCCTCCTGACGGTCGCCCAGTACTACGTGGAGCGCCACTACGCCCGGGGCGCCAACCGCACCCCACCACCCACCCCGCTCCAGCGCGTACGCCGCTTCGTACGCGACCTGCGCACCGCGGCGGCCCAGCGCACCCAGCCCGTCGGACCCCTGAACCTCGCGGGAGACAAGCCATGAACGACGTCATGGTGGACGTCCGGGGCGTACACAAGAGCTTCGGCCCGCTGGAAGTGCTGCGCGGCGTAGACCTCCAGGTCAGGGCCGGCGAGGTGACCGTGATCCTCGGCCCGTCCGGCTCGGGCAAGTCCACACTGCTGCGCACGATCAACCACCTGGAGAAGGTCAACCGCGGCTGGATCAGCATCGACGGCGAGCTGATCGGCTACCGCCGCTCCGGCGACAAACTGCACGAGCTGCGCGAGAAGGACGTACTGAAGCAGCGCACCCACATCGGGTTCGTGTTCCAGAACTTCAACCTGTTCCCGCATCTCACCGTGCTGGAGAACCTCGTCGAGGCCCCCGTCTCCGCGCTGCGCCGCCCGCGCAAGGAGGCCGTAGCCACCGCCGAACGCCTCCTCGAACGGGTCGGCCTGACGGACAAGAAGGCCGCCTATCCACGCCAGTTGTCCGGCGGCCAGCAGCAGCGCGTCGCCATCGCCCGCGCACTCGCCCTCGAACCGAAGGTGCTCCTCTTCGACGAGCCCACCTCGGCCCTCGACCCGGAGTTGGTCGGCGAAGTCCTCGACGTCATCAAGGACCTGGCCAGCACCGGCACCACCATGATCGTCGTGACCCACGAGATCGGCTTCGCCCGAGAGGTCGCCGACACCGTGGTGTTCATGGACGGCGGACTCGTCGTCGAACAGGGCACGCCCACGGCGGTCCTGGACGCCCCGCAGCACGAACGAACGCGCGCGTTCCTCTCCAAGGTCCTCTGAACCAAGGCTCTTTGAACCGCCGCTCTCCGAACCGCCCTTGTTCCAACCGGCATTGATATCCACTCAAGGAGTACGACCGTGTCCAACACCCTCGCTCGCCGATCCACCGCAGCCGCCCTGGGCCTCGTCTCCGCCCTGGTCCTCGCCGCCTGCGCGAACCCCTCGGACGGCGGGACCACCGAGGTCGCGGCCACGAAGGGCGCAGGCAGCGGTACGAAGATCAACCTGAGCCCCGACCAGAACCGGGTCACCACCGAGAAGGTCGACTCCATAGCCGCCCAACTGCCCGCGAAGATACGCGAGAGAGGGACCCTGGAGATCGTCTACTCCTCGGGCAGCGCAGCGCCGTTGGGCTTCTACGCCACCGACAACAAGACCAGGATCGGCGTCGAGTCCGACCTCGCCCACCTCGTCTCCGAAGTGCTCGGCCTCAAGCCGGACTTCAACACCGTCTCCTGGGAGAACATCTTCGTCGGCCTCGACAGCGCCAAGTACGACGTCGGCTTCAGCAACATCACCGTCACCGAGGAACGCAAGGAGAAGTACGACTTCGCCACCTACCGCGAGGACAACCTCGGCTTCGAGGCGAAGAAGGGCAGCGGTCTGAAGATCACCGGGCCCGAGGACGTGGCGGGCAAGACCATCGCCGTGGGCAGCGGCACCAACCAGGAGAAGCTGCTCATCGAGTGGAGCAAGGAGGACGAGAAGGCCGGCCTCAAGCCGGTGGACATCAAGTACTACCAGAACGACAGCGACACCTATCTCGCCCTCCAGTCCGGCCGTATCGACCTCTACCTCGGCCCCAACCCGACCGCCGCCTACCACGCTGCCGCCACCGGGAAGACGGAGGTCGTCGGCACCTACTCAGGCGCCGGCGCCACCCTCCAGGGCCTCATCGCGGCCACCACCAAGAAGGACAGCGGGCTGGTGAAGCCGCTCGCCGCCGCGATCGACGAGATCATCGAGAACGGCACGTACGCCAAGGTGCTGGAGCGCTGGGGCCTGTCCGACGAGGCCGTGACCAAGTCGGAGATCAACCCGCCGGGACTGCCCAAGACCAACAAGTAGCCGAACAAGTAGCCCGGAGAAGAGCAGCAGCTCGGAGAAGAGCCCTCAAGTGGCCGTTGATCAGGGTCACTTGAGGGCGCCCATGGTGACGCCCGTACGCCAGTACCGACGCATCGCCACCATCATGATCGCCATCGGGACGATGGAGAGCAGCGCACCGGTCAGGACCAGGCTGGTGAGGTCGACACCGGACTCCGCACGCTTCCCGGACCAGTTGTACAGGCCCAGGTTGAGCGTCCAGTTCTCCTCGCCGCGCAGGACGGTCAGCGGCAGGAAGAAGGCGTTCCAGGTGTTGACGAAGGCGAGCAGGAAGACGGTCGCGCCGCCCGTCGTCATCATCCGCAGCACGATGCTGAAGAAGATCCGCAGCTCCCCGGCGCCGTCGATCCGGGCCGCCTCCAGGAGTTCGAAGGGGATCGTCGCCTCGACGTACACCTTGGCGAGGTACACGCTGAACGGGTTGATCAGGCAGGGGATCAGCATCGCCCACGGTGTGTCGACCAGCCCGATCTCCGAGAACAGCAGATACAGCGGCAGCGTGAGCAGCGCGATCGGGATCAGGAACGAGCCGACCACGGCCGCGAACACCGCACCGCGCCCGGGGAAGTCGAAGCGGGCCAGGCCGTAGCCGGTCGCGAGGGCGATCAGCGTGCCGCCGAGGGAGCCGACACCGGCGTACAGGAACGAGTTGGCCGTCCAGCGCAGGAAGATGCCGTCCTCGTAGGTGAACACCTGATGCAGGTTGTCCCAGAGGTGCCAGCCGGAGAACCAGAGGCCGTTGGACTGGTAGAGGCCCGTACGGTCCTTGGTGGCGGCGATGATCAGCCAGTACACCGGGAACAGGCTGTACACGCTGGCCAGTACCAGACCGACCAGCACGAACCGCTGTCCGCCGCGCGAACGCGCCCTGGGATCAGGCCGGCCCAGGCGCCGCGCGGCAGGAGCCTGGGACGACTGCTTCGAGGAGTCGGCGGTGTTGGTCGTGGTGGTGGCCATCAGTCGGTCTCCTTCGAGGTCAGGCGGTAGAAGAGGAAGGAGGCGACGCCGAGGATCAGCGCGAGCAGGACCGACAGGGCGGCGGCGTAGTGGTAGTTGCCGGCGTTGAACGCCTGGTTGTAGATGATCATGATGGGCGTGAAGCTGTCGTCGACCGTCTGCGGGGTGATGTTCCGGAAGAGCGCGGGCTCGTTGAAGATCTGCAGCATCTGGATGATCGAGAGCATGCCGGTCAGCACCAACGCCCCCCGTACGAACGGGACTTTGATGCTCGTAGCGATACGCCACTCACTCGCGCCGTCAAGCCGCGCGGCCTCGAACAGCTCACGCGGAACGCCCTGCAGCGCCGCGTAGATGATGACCATGTTGTAGCCGATGCCGTGCCAGGTCAGCAGGTTGCCGATGGACGGCCACACCATCGACGGCGCGAAGAAGTTCCAGTCGAGCCCGAAGAGGTGGCCGAGCGGGGTGAGCGGGCCGACGTCTGGGCTGTAGAGGTTGATCCAGACGAGCGCGGCGACCACACCCGGGATCATGTACGGCACCAGCAGCATGACCCGGAACCGGCCGGCCGCCTTGGCCGTGAGCGAGTCCAGGAGCAGCGCCAGCACCAGGCTGACCACCAGCATGACCGGGATCTGCACGAAGGCGAACAGCACCACCCGCAGCACGGAACCCATGAACTTCGGGTCCGTCAGGCCCTGTTGGTAGTTGTCGAGGCCGGAGAACTCGTCGGTGGTGCCGCCCAGGCCGAGACCGGAGGACTGCGACCGGTACAGCGACTGGTAGACGGCGTACCCGATCGGCAGCAGATAGAGGAAGACGAAGCCGAGCTGGAAGGGCACCGTGAAGGCGGCGCCCTTCCAGCGCAGTGAGCGAATCATCGGGATGTGCCTCAGCCCTTGACGTTGATACCGCGGGACTTCAGATCCTTGACCGTCCACTCCTGCATGTGCGCGAGGAGTTCGGTGACCGTCTGCTTCTTGCCGACCACCTGGCCCCACTGGCTCTGCAGCTCGGAGAACATCGCGGTCCAGTCGGGGCCGAAGGTCCAGTCGGTGGTCACGGTCGACAGGCTGTCCTTCACGATCTGCTGCGCCGGCTGGTAGTTCGAGCCGAGCAGCTTCTCGGAGATCGCCTCGGGGACGTACGCGTCACTGTCGGCCAGCGCCGGCATCACTCCGCTGCCGGTCTCCGGGCTCGCCATCGTCTTGACCGCGCCGGAGTCGGTGGACATCCACAACGCGGCCTCGGCGGCCTGCTCCTGGTGCTCGCACTGCTGGGACACCAGCGTCAGGTTGCCGCTCTGGTTGGTCCCGGCCGGGGTCTTCGCGGCCTCGCCCTTGTACGTCGGCCACGGCGCGAGCGCCCACTTGCCGAAGGAGTCGGTGAAGTTCTGCACCATCCCGGACATCTGCCAGGTGGAGATCTGCCGGGTCGCGGTGCCGCCCTTGTCGAAGTTGCGCTGCACGGCCGCGTAGTCGGCGAAGGACAGCTTCGAGTTGAGGTCGTTGTCGATGATGTCCTGGATCACCTTCGCCGCCTTCAGGCTGCCCGCGTCCTGGAAGTCCACCTTCCAGGCGTCGCCGTCGATGGCGTACCAGTGGGCGCCCGCCTGCATCGCCAGCACCTCCAGGGTGCTGGGGTCCTCACCGGCGTAGTTGGTGATCTTGATGCCGTGCTTGTCGAGCACCTTGCCCGCCGCGATGAAGTCGTCCCAGGTCGCCGGGGCCTTGAGGCCGTACTTCGTGAAGATGTCCGTACGGTAGATCGTGAACGCCGGTGCGGAGGCGGTCGGTACGCCGTAGACCTTGCCCTGGACCTGGCCGACGGCCCACGAGCCCGGGTTGAACTTGTCCTTGCTCGACTCGACGTACTTCGTGATGTCGGCCAGCGCGCCCTGCGCGACCCAACTCGTCACGTACTCACCGGTGTTCTGCAGCAGACAGGGTGCGTTCTCGGCCTTGACCGCGTTGCTCAGCTGCTTCTGCATCGTCAACTGGTCGGTCACCTTGGTGTACTTCAGCTGGATGTCCTTGTGCGAGGCGTTGAACGCCTTGACGACCGCCTCCTGGCCGTTGGCCCAGCCCCAGAAGTCGAGGGTGACCGGACCGGAGGACCCCGAGGCGTCGTCACCTGAACCGGACCCGCCGCAGGCGGAGACGGTGAGCGCGAGAGCGCAGACGACTCCGGCGAGGGCGGGGCGCCTGAATCTGACGGACATGAGCGTGCTCCTTAGGTAGCACCAGGTATCGCCGGGTGTCGCCGCGAGGCCAGGGATGTAACCGTTTGCCGTGCTGGACGGTAGGCCCGGGTATGGCCGAGAAGCAAGAGGTCGTCCGATTTCTGTTTCACACACCTTGCCGACGGGTTACGAACTGGCATGGATGACCTGGGGTTTCCTCTTCCGTACCAGTTCTGGAGAGTGGCGGCCGCGTGATCACATCTCCCTCGGGGGCATTGACCGACTCGGAGAACCGGTCCTAGCTTGGAATACGTTTACATCCCACACCCGTGGTGCGCGTCCAGCACCGAACCAGGAGTCCCATGCCCCCCGTGCAGTCCGTGCCCGCACCACGTCTCCCGGTCGCCCTGTTCGCGATGGACCCGGTGCACCTGCCCGAACTCTTCCCGCCCGCCCTGATGGAACGGCTGCGGGAACTGGTGCGGATCGACCCCACGCTGGTCGTCCAGGACTTCACCGACCCGGGAGCCGCCGCCGCGCTGGCCGAGGCGGAGGTACTGATCACCGGCTGGGGCTGCCCGCACATCGGCGCCGACGCCCTGGCCGCCGCACCCCGGCTGCACACCGTCCTGCACGCCGCGGGCAGCGTCCGCAGCCTGCTCGGCGACGCCGTCTGGGAGCGCGGGCTCACCGTCTCCAGCGCGGTACAGGCCAACGCCCTCCCGGTGGCCGAGTACACCCTGGCCGCCGTACTCCTCGCCGGCAAGGACGCGTTCGGCCTGCGCGAACGCTTCCGCCGCGAGCGGGTCTACCCGGCCCCGGCCGACTACGCGCGCGTGGGCAACCTCGGCCGGCGGGTCGGCGTGATCGGGGCCTCACGGGTGGGCCGCCGGGTACTGGAACTGCTACGCCCGTTCGAACTGACGGCGACGCTGTACGACCCGTACGTGGACGCGGAGGAGGCCCGGTCGCTGGGTGCGACATCCCTGTCCCTGGAGGAGTTGCTGCGCACCAGCGACATCGTCACCCTGCACGCCCCGGACATCCCGGAGACGTACCGCATGCTCGACCGCGAACGCCTCGCGCTGATCCCGGACGGCGGCGTCCTGATCAACACGTCCCGGGGCGCCCTGGTGGACCACGACGCGCTGACGGGGGAGTTGGTCTCCGGGCGGCTGGGCGCGGTGCTCGATGTCACCGAACCGGAGCCGCTGCCCGCGGGGTCCCCGCTGTACGACCTGCCGAACGTGTTCCTGACCCCGCACATCGCAGGGTCCCTGGGCAATGAACTCGCGCGGCTCGGTCGGACGGTGGTGGACGAGCTGGAACTGCTCGGCGCGGGGGTGCCGCTCGGGCATCGGGTGCGGCGGAGCGATCTGGCGAGGAGCGCGTAGGTGTGGGGCGGGGGTTTCGCCTGGGGCGCGGGCGCTGGGTCGAGGGCTGGCTCGGGCGCTGGCCCGGATGCTGGCGCGGGGGCTGGGCGTAATCGTTTTCATCAGGAGGGGAGGGAGTTGCTGCACAGCCACCGGTCGGCACACCGGCGATGCAGTAACGTCGGAACGTGACGGAGAACGGAACCGAAGCCCGGAAATCGGGCCCTCGCGCCACGTCGGGCAAGCGCAGACGGAACGGGGCCGACGGCGACCGGCCCAGCACGATCCGCGATGTCGCGGCCAAGGCGGGCGTCTCGGTGGCAACCGTTTCCAGGGCCCTGGCCGGCAGCCACCCCGTCTCCGCCGCCACCCGGGCCCGCGTCATGGCGGCCGTCGAGTCCCTGCACTACGTGGTGAACGTCCACGCCAAGGCACTGTCCGGCGGGGTGGCCGGCCCGGTCGCCCTCGTCATGGAGCAGATCATCGGCCCGTCGTTCGCCGATGTCGCCTCCGGAGTCGAGCAGGAGGCCGCCGCCAGGGGCCGGTTGAGCCTCGTCTGCACGACCCACGGTGACCAGAACCGGGAGCACGACCTCGTCCAGCTGATGCGGGAACAGCACGCGGCGGCGGTCATCCTCGTGGGCGGCGCGGTTCTGGACGAGGCGTACCACGAACGCATGGCCGAGTACGCCAGGGCCCTGGACGCGGTCGGCTCCCGCCTGGTGCTGTGCGGACGCCCGCCCCTGCCGGGCGACCTCCCGGTGACCGTCGTCGAGTACGACAACAGGGGCGGCGCCTTCCAGGCGGGCGACCACCTGCTCAGCGCGGGCCACCGCCGCATCCTTTACCTGGGCGGCGACCCCGCGATGAGCACGGCCGAACAGCGCCGGGCGGGCTACCTCCAGGCACTGCGCGCCCACGGGGTGCCGTACGCCGAGGAGTTGGACATCCCGGGGACCTACACCCGCGCCTCGGGGTACGACCGGATGCGGGACGCGCTGAAGGCGGGCCTGGAGTTCACCGCGGTCTTCGCGGGCACGGACATGGTGGCCACGGGCGTACTGGCGGCACTGCGCGAGTCGGGGCTCGACGTTCCCGGGGACGTCTCGATCATGGGCTTCGACGACGTGCCCTTCGCGGCCGACCTGTCGACGTCACTGACCACGCTCCGGGTGCCGTACGAGGACCTGGGGCGCACCGCGGTACGGCTGGCGCTGGACGGGGAACGGCGCGCGGCCGGCGGCGATCACGTGATCCTGGGGACGCAGCTGGTGATCCGGCAGTCGGTGCGGGCGCCGGGGGAGGGGCGGACGGGGCGGGCCGTGCGGGGGCGGAGGGGCCGGGGGTGACGGGGTGATGGGGGGCCGTTTGAGGGGCCAGAATGCAGGTGGAGACAGCGGTACCCGTCCTCCTGAGCCGCTTCCCCCACCTGTCCCTGGCGGCCCCGCCGACCTACCGGGACCAGCTGGTGACACGCGGTTTCGCCCGGATGGAGGTGACGCTCGGTACGACGTGACCCCGAAACCGCGCGGAACAGCGGCGACCAGCGGCAAGATGAGCCCATGACAAAACTGCCCGCACGCTCGGACGGATGCGCCACCTCTGGTGATGGATGCGCCACCTCTGGTTCAGTGCTGTCGCTGTGGTCACAGGACTCCGTGTTGTCGATCGGCTCGGTGGGGTCGGTGTTGTCCGTGGGGTCGGTCGGTTCGGCCCTGTCGATCGGTTCGATCGGAAGCGCGCTGTCGGTCGGCTCGATCGGTTCCTCCCTGTCGCTGATCTCGACCGGGTCGTGGCTGAGCATCGGTTCGCTGTTCTCTGCGCAGTCGCGGTGGTCGGTACTGTCCTGGCGTGCCAACCGGAGTTTCCTGACCGCGGGAGCGGTAGGGGCGGCAGCCGGCGGAGCCCTGCTGGTGGCCCAGATGCTGCACAAGTCCGGAACGGACTGACGCGGCAGGGCTGTTGGCGAACCGCATGACACATTCCCCCGTGACACATTGCCGCATGACACGTTGTCAGTGGCCCATGGCACGATCCCGGGCATGACATCGATCGACGAAGCACTCCTTCTCAAGACGGCGGCCGAGTACGGCGTTCCCGGCCCCGTCGCACGGGAGTTGCTGGCCCAGACCCGGCCGTGCGTCTACCTGGTGGAGCACCGGGAACTGCCCGCGTCCCGGCAGGAAAGCGCCCGCCCCGCCGCACGAACGGGCGGGCTCCCCGCACTGCCGGACGGGGTGGACTGGCCCGAAGGGCGATCGCCGCTCGTACTGAGCGTCGACTGCGCGGCCCTGCCCCAGGACGTCCTGGACATCGAACTGCCCGCCGACGGCCACCTGTTGCTCTTCTCGGAGATCTCGTACCCGCCCGACTCGGCCGCGGTGCTCCATGTCCCTGCCGGAGCACACATGACGGAGCGCGCCGCGACGTACGAATGGGAGGGCGAGCCCATGCAGACCACGGTCTACGAACCACGCACCCTGTACGCCGTGCCGGGACTGAGCTTGGACGGTGACTGGGAAGGAGGCCCGGAGACCGAGGCGTTCCTGGACGGGGAGGGTGAGGGGGCCGGGGAGACCCTGGAGCGATTCGAGGAAGCCGTACTCGACCTGGCCTACGGCGGACAACACCCCGGCGTCTGCATACAGATCGGCGGGTACTCCGACCCGTGGGACATGGCCCCGGACGAGGGCGAACTCGTACTCTTCGCGCAGCTGGCCGGGCAGGCGATCGACTACGACGTATGCACCATGAACCTGATCGTGGGCACCAGGGAGGACATAGCAGCCCGACGGTACGACGGCCTCCAGTACGAGCAGCAGACCTGATCCAGGCTCTGGCCGGCCGTAGTTCGGTGGGGTTCCGGCGCTCACTCCTGGACGGAGGCCATGCCCATCGGCGCGTAGCGGAATGTGCACCATGTCCGCCGACTACTTCGCCCGCCTGGAATGCGGCGACGGCCCGCAACCGTCGGAGCAGATGATCGCGGCGATCGCCCGCAGCCTACGTCTGACCCCCGACGAACGCGACCACCTGTTCCTGCTCGCGGGCCGGCATCAAACCTGGCGGACCTCCTCCGACGCACCAGCGAGGAGTTCGCCCGCTTGTGGGAGCGCCACGAGGTGGGCCGCCGCTGGAGCGAAACGAAACGCTTCATCCACCCCCAGGTGGGCGAACTGGCCCTCTACTGTCAACTCCTACTGGACCCGGACCAGGGCCAGTCCCTCCTCATCTTCACGGCGACCCCAGGCACAGAAAGCCACGAAAAACTCGCCTTGCTGACGGTCCTGGGCACCGACCAGTTCGCCACCGACTCGGAGTGAAGCCGGTTCAGAAGGCGTGAGCCATCAGTTCCGAGAACAGCGCGTGTTCGTCGACATCGAGGCCCCGTGAGCGGAACCAGCCGCAGATGTTGGCGCAGTCGCGCTGGAGGAAGTTCATCCCGTTGAGGTTGCCGACCAGGTCGACGATCTGTGGCAGGTCGATGACGACCAGCCGCTCGCCCGCGGCCAGGATGTTGTACGCCGAGAGGTCGCCGTGCACGACGCCGTTCTGCGCCATCGTCGCGAGCGCGTCGGTGAGTTGCTCGAAGTAAGCCGCCAACAGCTCGGGCGAGGGCCGGGTCTGGGCGAGCCGGGGCGCGGTCTGGACGGAGCCCTCCTCGTCGACGACGGTGATCCACTCCATCAGGATCTCGGTGCCGTCGATCTGGACCGGGTAGGGAACCGGCAGCCCGAGCTCCCAGAACCGCACCAGCGCACCCCACTCGGACACCGCCCACTCGCCGGCCGCGACCTGCCTGCCGAAGGTGCTCTTCCGCTTGACGGCCCGCTCGTCACGTGACCGCTTCATCGAGCGGCCCTCGGTGTAGGACGCGGAGCGGTGGAAGGACCGGTGCTCAGGAGAGCGGTACCGCTTGGCCGCCATGACCACACCGGCGGCGGGGTCGCGCGGGTCGGCGCGCTCGACGAGATGAACGTCGGCCTCCTTGCCCGTCTTGAGGACGCCGAGCTCGGTGTCGATCGCGCCCTGCGAGGTCACCACCCAGTCCGGGAGCGGCTCGGGGCCTCGGCAGAGAGGTTCGACGCTGAGCCAGGTCGACCAGCGCTGGCCGTCCTCAAGGTCGTCATAAGGACGGAAGTCGAAGACGAACCGTTCGTCGACGTCACCCAGCTCGTCCGGCGCCGGGACGTGATGACGGTAGGCGTCGGTGCTGAAGTCGTCAGGAAATACCGGGTGCTGAGGGTACTGCGAGAGATTGTCGTGAGACATCGCTGGAGGTGCTCCATGGGGTACGAGGGAGGCGGCCTGCGGGCAGACCGAGGACAGTCGTGGTCACGGTCACGCCTCCTCTCGTGGAGCACCGGGCAGCTCCCGGTGGTCCGCCCATGCTGAGGGACGGCCACGGGAAGCGGCAACCGAATAAACCCGACTCGCTTGGAGCGACCCCAGCAGTGCCGCAGGTGTGAGGCTTGCCCGCCCGTACCGAGCGCGACCAAGGCCCTGTTCGGGCTGACGTTGGCCGGACGTTGCCGGCCGGACCCGCAGTGGGCGAGCGGGCCCCGACGCCCGCTGGAAACGGGATGGAGACTCGTACTTCCCGCAGCAGGACGGCAACGGCGGCATTGACGTGATGCATCGCGACGTCCGGGACGGCCGCTCCTGCCGCACCGGGCTTCCTGCTAGAGGTGGATCGAGGCCGGCCTGGTTGTATGCAGGTGTGGGCCTCGTGTTCGATCGGTCAGACGGCAACCCGTCAGATCTTGATGACGGTGACGCGCCCGCGGCAGAGCGCAGCGAGGTCCTCGGGGTCAGAGGTGAGGACGGTGACGGGGCCGGGGGCGGCCAACGCCGTGGCGCTGAGCATGGCGTCGACAGCGTACTTGTGACCGTGCAGACCGGCGTCGGCGAGGAGGGCGGCGGCGTGACGGGCGATGGGCTCGGTGACCGCTTCGACGACGAGCCGGGACAGGGTCCATTCCAGGGCCGGACGATTGATCCGTGGGTGAATCACTTCCACGAGGGTGGCTGCGGAAGTGATCACCCGCAGGTCGTCGGCGCGGGCGAGGGCGAGCCAGCCGCTCACCGTCCGGTCACGCAGGACGGCCTTGGCCAGCCCTTCGCTGTCGAGGACCAGGGTGCCGCCGGGGGTGGCGGGGGAGGGGGTCACGCGGCGTTCGCCCCACCTGGAGTCTGTTGCTCCCGGGCTTGGTGGAGTTGGTCGCGCAGAGCCTGAATCTCCTCGTCGGTGATGGGGCCGTGTTCGGCCTCCGCCACCGTGATGAGTTCGTTGAGGTTGTCCCGCTCGATCTGCCGGGCGACGGCTGCGGCGACGTAGGCGGACAGCCCGGAGGGGCCGCTGCGGGCCTTGGCGGCTTCGGCGATATCGCGCGGCATGGTGATCGAGTACTTGCCGGTAGGCTCACTCATGCCACCTATCCTACCGTGCATCCTCCTCGGATCGAATGTGGCTTGAGGACTCGACATCTCAGGCGCGCGTCGTCCTCACCCGGAGCCGCAGCCCTCCTGGCTGCCTCCGTGAGAGAGCGCGGTGGTCGTCATGGCACCTGAGAAGGCGGCCGAACTGCTCACGGTCCGGCAGATGCTCGAAGAACTGGGCGGGATCTCCCGGCGCACCTTCTATGTGCTGCTCAAGATCTACGCGAAGCCTCGGAGAGATCCGAGGCTTTCGTCATGCCTAAATTACGGCTGTGCATCCCCTTCACTTCCAGAGCTCGAAGGAGCAGGGCATCAATGTCTACCGCTACCTTCCCGGCACGCAAACAGCCGTGACACGTCACTGGCCGGGTCTGTTCCAGGACTGGCCGCCCGAGCCGACTCCCTTCACCGAGTACGCGGTGAACAACAACAACATGGAAGAGGTGGCCGTCTACACCGGTCTGGTCTGGCGTCTGACCGCGGGGCTGGCTCGATACGCGATCCCCACCTACTACCGAGAAGAGGCCGCACAGACTCTGGGACGTGAGCCGGTACTCGTCGACTGGGAGTACGACATCGAAGCAGAGGCTCCGCACGCGGTGCGTGACAACGGCTTCGTCCCAGGGCGCTCAACTGCCAGTAGCCTACGGCCAGATGCCTGGAAGGATGTCAATCGCGCTGGGCTGTTCAATCTCTCAACACCCCGAGACCTCGTTCGTCTGCTGCACGTCGTTCTGTTGGATGCGTCCTCGGAGATCAGTGTCTTTGCGGTTGCCCCCGGCCCCGCCCGGCTGAAGGATCTCGTCGCCTCACTGTCCGGCTCGTCCAGGCCGAGCCTGCTCTCGGTCATCAGGGACGCGGATGTCTTCGTCGACCTGACCATCGGCAGTGACGTCGACTACTACGACGCGATCACGGTTGCCTCCCACGCCGACCTCCAGCCACGGCTTGACGCGTTGGCGAACGACTTCGCACAACGGATCGAGGTCTTCGAAGGCCGCGTAGACGGCCTGACTGACGTAGCTGCCTTCCTCGGGGTCGTCCCCGAGCTGTCAGGGATCGACCTGGACGCTGAGTGAGCGTGTACCGGGGCATCCGGTACCACCGCAACCGAGGCCTTCTATGCAGCTTGAGGTGCGGAAAGAGCGCCCAAGATCAACACGCTATTACAACGCGATCACTGTCATGGGGCTGCTTTCGACGGCATCCGCCTGCACACACGCGAAGACCCCGTCCTCAGCTGGAGCGCTGATGGCGGGGTCTTTGGGCACCTTCTGCAAGGTGCCCCCGGCAGGATTCGAACCTGCGCACACGGCTCCGGAGGCCGTTGCTCTATCCCCTGAGCTACGGGGGCGTGTCTGGCGCGTTGCGCGGTGACGAGTGAAACCCTACCAGCTCGTCCGGGGTGTTCATGAACGGGTTTTGGGGGTCCAGGGGAGGTGCCGGCACCTCCTCGCACGAGTGGAAGGGGAGGGGGCCCGCGCCCCCCTCGCGCGCGTGGAAGTGGGGAAAAGCCGGACGCGGTGGCCGGTCTCGACCTACCCTCGACTTGTGCCAGGCGTGTCCGGCCGGGTGCTTGTTGTGGACGACAACAAGGTCATCCGGCAGCTGATCAGGGTCAACCTCGAACTGGAGGGTTTCGAGGTCGTGACCGCTGCTGACGGTGCCGAGTGTCTGGAAGTCGTTCATCAGGTGCGCCCCGATGTCGTCACCCTCGACGTCGCGATGCCCCGGCTCGACGGTCTGCGCACCGCCGCCCGTCTGCGCGCCGACCCCCGTACTCGCGACCTGCCCCTCGCCATCATCAGCGCCTGTTCGCAGTACGAGGTCGAGGCCGGCCTCGATGTCGGCGTCGACGCCTTTCTCGCCAAGCCCTTCGACCCCGCCGAACTCATCGGCCTCGTACGGCAGTTGGCCGAGCGCGGACGGGACAGCGCCTCCCTCGAGAGCGCCCTCGCGCCACCCCTCGGCGCCCCCAACGAAGCCGAGCGCGCCGGCTGGGGCGCGAGCGGCTGACCCGGGCACTCTTCTCCCAGTCCTCCCGTCTCTCACCGCCGCCGCTCTCCCCGTCCACATACCGGACCCCCGCAAACCCAGTCGCACCCCCACCCCCCTCCTCCCATACCCTTGTCCCGTGACCCCCGTCGAGCTGTCCCGTACCGTGCTGTGCGCGGTACGTCGTGCTGTCGACGAGGGAGAGCTCAGCGTCGCCGTCCCCGCACGCGCCGTCGTTTCCGCGCCCGGGCCCGGCGGCACCGGGGACTACGCCACGAACATCGCGCTGCAGCTGGCCCGGCCCGCCGGACGCACCCCCCGCTACGTCGCCGAAGTGCTGCGCGAGCGGATCAGCGTCGCCCCCGGTATCCGCGACGTCGAGATCACCGGGCCCGGATTCCTCAACATCAGCCTCGACAGCGCCGCCCCCGCAGCCCTCGTCCGCGAGATTCTCCGGCAGGGTCTGCGGTACGGGCACAGCGACGTCCTCGTCGGCCAGGTGCTCTCAGTAGTGCTGCCCAACAAGAGTGACGTCCGCGCCGAAACCCTCGCCGACGCCCTCGCACGCATCCTCGCCGCCCAAGGCGGCCGGGTTCACATCCAGCGCGGCAGCAGCCGACAGAGTGCCGCCCATGACGTCGGGACTCTCGGGACTCTCGACCTCCGCACCCTCCCCCCAGCCCCCCACGACCCCACCCCCCTCGGCCCCGACGCCGCCCGCTGGGCCCTCCTCCACCCCGCGCCCCACGACCGGCCCCGTATCGGCGCCGAGCACCTGGTCCAGCGGGAGAGCAACCCCCTCTTCCGGGTGCGTTACGCCTACGCCCGTACTCGCGCCCTCGGTCGTAACGCCGCCGAGCTCGGCTTCACGGCGTACCCCGGTGACCTCACCGACGTATCGCAGCCCCCGCTCCTCACCCCCCTCGCCGACCACCCCCGCCTCCTCCTCAGCGCCGCCACCCACCGCGCCCCGGACCGGCTCGCCCGGCATCTCGTCACCGTCGCCGATGCCACGCTCGCCTTCACGCCCACCGTGCTGCCGCTCGGCGACGAGAAACCCTCGGCCGCCCATCGGTCCCGGCTCGCGCTCGCCGAAGCCGCCGGGACGGTGCTGGCCGGCGGCCTGTCCCTGCTCGGCATCGACGTACCCGAATACCTTTGACATACCTCTGACATGTCTGGACCGACATGTCTTGACACCTCTGAGGAAGCCGCACCAGCCATGAGCCGTTCCGCACACCCCGCCGGGCCCCGCCACGCCGATGTGCTGCCCGAGGGGCATCCCTCCGCGCCGCCCGCCGACCTCAACGCCCTCGATGGGAAGGTCTGGGCGTCCACTGTCACCCGTACCCCCGACGGTGTCGTCACCGTGGGAGGGGTTGAGGTCACGACGCTTGCCGAGGAGTTCGGTACCCCGGCCTATTTCCTCGACGAGACTGACTTCCGTGAGCGTGCCCGCGCCTGGCGTACCGCCTTCGGGCCCGACGCCGACGTCTTTTACGCCGGTAAGGCGTTTCTCTCGCGTGCCGTTGTGCGGTGGTTGCACGACGAGGGGCTCAATCTTGACGTCTGCTCGGGGGGTGAGCTGACCACTGCCCTCTCCGCCGGTATGCCCGCCGATCGCATCGCCTTCCACGGCAACAACAAGTCCGTCGAGGAGATCGAGACCGCCATTCGCGCCGGTGTCGGGCGGATCGTGCTCGACTCCTTCCAGGAGATCGTGCGCGTCGCCCACATCGCGCAGTCCCTCGGTAAGCGGCAGCGCGTGCAGATTCGTATCACCGTCGGTGTCGAGGCTCATACGCACGAGTTCATCGCCACCGCCCATGAAGACCAGAAGTTCGGTATTCCGCTTGCCGGTGGCCAGGCCGCCGAGGCTGTGCGGCGGGCCCTTCAGCTCGATGGGCTTGAGCTGATCGGCATTCACTCGCACATCGGGTCCCAGATCTTCGACATGTCCGGGTTCGAGGTCGCCGCGCATCGCGTCGTCGGGCTGCTCAAGGACATTCGTGACGAGCACGGGGTCGAGCTGCCCGAGATTGATCTCGGTGGTGGGCTCGGGATTGCTTACACCAGCGACGACGATCCCCGCGAGCCCCACGAGATCGCCAAGGCTCTGACGGAGATCGTCAGTCGGGAGTGCGAGGCCGCCAGGCTCAGCACTCCTCGTATCTCTGTCGAGCCCGGGCGCGCCATCGTCGGCCCCACCGCCTTCACCCTCTACGAGGTCGGCACCATCAAGCCCCTCGAAAATCTCCGCACCTACGTGTCCGTCGACGGAGGCATGTCCGACAACATCCGGACCGCGCTGTACGACGCCGAGTACAGCGTCGCTCTCGTCTCCCGGACCTCCGAGGCCGCGCCCATGCTCGTGCGGGTCGTCGGCAAGCACTGCGAGAGCGGGGACATCGTCGTCAAGGACGCCTTCCTGCCCGCCGACCTGGCACCCGGTGACCTGATCGCGGTGCCGGCGACCGGTGCGTACTGCCGGTCCATGGCCAGCAACTACAACCACGCCCTTCGGCCGCCCGTCGTCGCCGTGCGGGAAGGCGAGGCGCGGGTGATCGTGAGGCGGGAGACCGAGGAGGATCTTCTCCGTCTCGACGTGGGATGAGACCACTCGACGTGGGATGAGACCAAAGAAACCCGCTGCACACCGCGCGGCGGAAGATCTCCTGTCTTCCGCCGCCCGGAAAACGAAATAAACATCTCACGATCCGGACGATGGATAGAAACTTCAGTCCGGTGAGTGAGACTTGTCGAACCTAGACGGTATGAGGAAACGAGGTCGGATGATGCGTACGCGTCCGCTGAAGGTGGCGCTGCTGGGCTGTGGGGTTGTCGGCTCAGAGGTGGCGCGCATCATGACGACGCACGCCGACGATCTCGCCGCCAGGATCGGCGCTCCCGTTGAGCTTGCAGGCGTTGCCGTTCGCCGGCCCTCCAAGGTGCGTGAGGGAATTGACCCCGCCCTTGTCACCACCGACGCCACCGCCCTCGTCAAACGCGGCGACATCGATGTTGTCGTCGAGGTCATCGGGGGTATCGAGCCCGCTCGCTCCCTCATCACCGCCGCCTTCGAGCACGGCGCGTCCGTCGTCTCCGCCAACAAGGCCCTCCTCGCCCAAGACGGCGCAGCTCTCCACGCCGCCGCCGAGGACCACGACGCCGACCTGTACTACGAGGCCGCCGTCGCCGGTGCGATTCCTCTCATCCGGCCGCTGCGTGAGTCCCTCGCCGGTGACAAGGTGAACCGGGTGCTGGGGATCGTCAATGGCACTACTAACTTCATCCTCGACAAGATGGACTCCACGGGGGCCGGCTATCAGGAGGCCCTTGATGAGGCCACCGCCCTTGGGTACGCCGAGGCCGACCCCACCGCCGATGTCGAAGGCTTCGACGCCGCCGCCAAGGCCGCCATCCTCGCCGGAATCGCCTTCCACACGCGCGTGCGGCTCGACGACGTCTACCGCGAGGGTATGACCGAGGTCACTGCCTCCGACTTCGCCTCCGCCAGGAACATGGGCTGCACCATCAAGCTGCTCGCCATCTGTGAGCGGGCCGGGGACGGGCAGTCCGTCACCGCGCGTGTGCATCCGGCCATGATTCCGCTGACGCATCCGCTCGCCTCCGTGCGTGGCGCGTACAACGCCGTGTTCGTCGAGTCCGATGCCAGTGGTCAGTTGATGTTCTACGGGCCCGGCGCCGGCGGTGCGCCGACCGCGTCCGCTGTGCTCGGCGACCTCGTCGCCGTGTGCCGCAACCGGCTGAACGGGGCCACCGGGCCCGGCGAGTCGGCGTACGCCGCGCTGCCCGTGTCGGGCATGGGCGATGTCGTCACGCGCTACCACATCAGCCTCGACGTCGCCGACAAACCGGGTGTTCTCGCCCAGGTGGCCACCGTGTTCGCCGAGCACGGGGTTTCCATCGATACGGTTCGGCAGACGGGCAAGGACGGCGAGGCATCCCTCGTCGTCGTCACCCATCGTGCGTCCGACGCCGCCCTGGGCGGAACCGTCGAGGCGTTGCGCAAGCTCGACACCGTGCGGGGTGTCGCCAGCATCATGCGGGTTGAAGGAGAGTAACCAGCAATGACCCACCAGTGGCGCGGAATCATCGAGGAGTACCGGGACCGGCTGCCCGTCTCCGACAGCACGCCGGTCGTGACGCTCCGCGAGGGCGGCACGCCCCTCGTCCCCGCGCAGGTGCTCTCCGAGCGCACGGGCTGCGAGGTCCACCTGAAGGTGGAGGGCGCCAACCCCACCGGGTCCTTCAAGGACCGCGGGATGACCATGGCCATCACCCGGGCGAAGGAGGAGGGGGCCAAGGCCGTTATCTGTGCCTCCACGGGCAACACCTCTGCCTCCGCCGCCGCCTACGCCGTGCGCGCGGGCATGGTCTCGGCCGTGCTCGTGCCGCAGGGCAAGATCGCCCTCGGCAAGATGGGGCAGGCGCTCGTCCACGGCGCCAAGATCCTCCAGGTCGACGGCAACTTCGACGACTGCCTCACCCTCGCCCGGTCGCTCAGCGACAACTACCCGGTGGCGCTGGTGAATTCGGTCAACCCGGTGCGTATCGAGGGACAGAAGACGGCCGCCTTCGAGATCGTCGACATGCTCGGCGACGCGCCCGACATCCATGTCCTGCCGGTCGGCAACGCGGGCAACATCACCGCGTACTGGAAGGGCTACACCGAGTACGCCGCCGACGGCATCGCCCGGCGCACCCCGCGCATGTGGGGGTTCCAGGCGTCCGGCAGTGCCCCGATCGTGCGCGGCGAGGTCGTCAAGGACCCCTCGACGCTCGCCACCGCGATCCGTATCGGCAACCCTGCGTCCTGGAAGCAGGCGCTGGCCGCGCGCGACGACTCGGGCGGCCTCATCGACGAGGTGACGGACCGTGAGATCCTGCGCGCCTACCGGCTGTTGGCCGCGCAGGAGGGCGTTTTCGTCGAGCCGGCGTCCGCCGCGTCCGTCGCCGGACTGCTGAAGCTGGCCGAGCAGGGCAAGGTCGACCCGGGCCAGACCATCGTCTGCACGGTCACCGGCAACGGTCTGAAGGACCCGGGCTGGGCCACAGAGGGCGCACCGAAGCCGGTCGTCGTGCCCGTGGACGCCGCGACCGCAGCCGAGCGACTCGGACTCGCGTAGACCGGGTACTGACCATCCGAACCGGGGTACTCCCTACGTAGTCCCTACGGCGGGTGCACAGGGGGCTTACGACACGCATCGTGCGCCTCCTGTGCGCCCTATGTCGCCACAGAACCTTCCTTCGATAAGCTGGGGTGAACCCGCCCGCCGCATATGCCCCGGCACATGGCACGGCGCCGCGTCGTCCCAGCGGCCTGAGGGTCTCCGTGCAGGTCCTCAGCCGTATTTCAGTAGCCGTTCTCCAGTGTCGTATCGCATGTCTTCGACGAAATCGCAGCTCAAGGAGAGTCATCGAGCGATGGCCGGTCCAGCGTTCCGCGCCGCCGCCGTCCGGGTGCGCGTCCCCGCCACCAGCGCCAATCTCGGTCCGGGCTTCGACGCCCTGGGCCTGTCGCTGGGGTTGTACGACGACGTGGTCGTCCGGGTGGCCGACTCCGGGCTGCACATCGACATCGCGGGTGAGGGCAGCGAGACCCTCCCGCGCGACGAGAACCACCTCCTCGTACGGTCCCTGCGCACCGCCTTCGACCTGCTGGGCGGACAGCCGCGCGGGCTTGAGATCGTGTGCGCCAACCGCATTCCGCACGGGCGGGGGCTCGGCTCCTCCTCGGCCGCCATCTGCGCCGGCATCGTCGCCGCGCGGGCCGTCACCATAGGCGGCGACAGTCGGCTCGACGACGAGGCGCTGCTCGAACTCGCCACCGAGATCGAGGGCCACCCCGACAACGTCGCAGCCTGTCTCCTCGGCGGGTTCACGCTCTCCTGGATGGAGGCCGGAGCCGCCCGGGCGATCAGGATGGAGCCGCACCGTTCCATCGTTCCGGTGGTTTTCGTGCCGGGGAAGCCGGTTCTGACCGAGACCGCGCGCGGTCTCCTGCCGCGCACCGTCCCGCACGTCGACGCCGCGACAAACGCTGGGCGCGCCGCCCTGCTCGTCGAGGCGCTGACCAGGCGTCCTGAGCTTTTGCTGCCGGCCACCGAGGATCGGCTGCACCAGGACTACCGCGCCCCCGCCATGCCGGAGAGTGCGGCGCTGGTGGAGCGGCTGCGGGCCGACGGCATCCCCGCAGTGATCTCCGGTGCGGGGCCCACGGTGCTTGCGCTGGCCGACGAGGCCACGGCCGACAAGGTCTCCCGGCTGGCGGGCGAGGGCTGGGCCGCCAATCGGCTCGGTCTCGACGCCCGGGGCGCGAGTGTCATGCCGCTCGCGGCACCCGGGGAGAGCTGAATCAACGCCGTGACCTCCGACGCTGTGACATTCAACTACATACCGTTGCCGGATTTCGAGAGGGGGAA
Organism: Streptomyces sp. NPDC002156; assembly: GCF_053593675.1. NCBI lineage: Bacteria > Bacillati > Actinomycetota > Actinomycetes > Kitasatosporales > Streptomycetaceae > Streptomyces > Streptomyces sp. NPDC002156. The sequence goes on from NZ_JBSFDA010000036.1 coordinate 40,851, forward strand.
TGTTTGTTGGATCCGGTAGTGTTAACCTCAAGTCTGCACCCGACCCCACCATGGCGAGGTGCTTTGTGTCCCCGTCCGGGACAGACATTCTTCCGGGAGCCTCCCAAGCCACTCTGTGTTTCATGCGGCGTTCCATTCGTCGTGTGCAGGCGCTGAGCGGCATTCAGGGCACGCTCCGGAACCGGTGTGACCAAGCCGCCTGACACGGACACTCAGTGTCATGGCTTTGGGAAACGCCATCACCAGAAACCTCTTCCGCCGCTTCGGCGGACCACCGCCCCGGCACGGTCCACTCATGAAGGACCGAAGCCGGACAGCACAACCGGTCGCCGTGCCAGACAGGCCGACGTCCGCTCCAGGGAAGGACCCTTCGTGAGCGACACCACCGATCTGATGGGCGCACGTGTCGAGGAGACCGCTGCCGCGCCCTCCACGGACGCCTCCGCGCCTGCCACGGGTGCCGGCTCCCGGCGGCGCCGCGGTACCGGCCTCGACGGCATGGTGCTGGCCGAGCTGCAGCAGGTCGCATCCGGCCTCGGTATCAAGGGCACTGCGCGGATGCGCAAGAGCCAGCTGATCGAGGTCATCAAGGAGGCGCAGGCCGGAGGCGGGACCTCCAAGGCCGCCTCCCCCGCCGGGGACGCCGCCGAGGCCAAGCCGAAGCGCCGCGCCACCTCCAAGGCCCGTACGGGCGAGGACGCCGCGCCCGCCGCCGCAGAGCAGAAGGCGGCCGTGCAGGTCGAGGCGCCCGCCGAGAAGGCCGTGGCCCAGCAGCAGATCGAGATCCCCGGTCAGCCCGCCAGCGACGACGCCCCGGTCGGGCGTGGTCGGCGCCGCGCCACGGCCGAGGCCGGCAGCCCCGAGACGGTTGTCGCCGAGGCGAAGAGCGAGCCGAAGGCCGAGACGCCGGCCGCGCAGCCGCAGGCCGACGCCGGTGACGGCGACGGCCGTCAGGGCCGCCGCGACCGCCGGGACCGCGGAGACCGCGGCCGGGACCGCGACCGCCGGGGCAACAAGGGCGACGAGCAGCAGGGCGGCGCCCAGCAGCGCGGTACCCAGCAGGGCCAGGGCCAGCAGGGTGACGGCCGTCAGGCCGACGGCCGTCAGGGCCGCCAGGACCGTGCCGAGCGCCAGGACCGCCAGCAGCGCGACCAGCGTGACAGCGGGCCGCGCGACAACGGCCCCCGGGCCGATGAGGACGGGGACGACTTCGACGGCGGACGCCGCGGACGCCGTGGCCGCTACCGGGACCGCCGGGGCCGTCGCGGGCGCGAGGAGTTCGGCCCGAACGAGCCGCAGGTCGCCGACGACGACGTCCTGATCCCCGTCGCGGGCATCCTGGACATCCTCGACAACTACGCCTTCATCCGGACCTCCGGCTATCTGCCGGGCCCGAACGACGTGTACGTCTCCCTCGCCCAGGTCCGCAAGAACGGCCTGCGCAAGGGCGACCACGTCACCGGCGCGGTCCGTCAGCCGAAGGAAGGGGAGCGCCGCGAGAAGTTCAACGCGCTCGTCCGCCTCGACTCCGTCAACGGCATGGCGCCCGAACACGGCCGTGGCCGCCCGGAGTTCAACAAGCTGACCCCGCTCTACCCGCAGGACCGCCTCCGTCTGGAGACGGACCCGGGCATCCTCACCACCCGCATCATCGACCTCGTCGCGCCGATCGGTAAGGGCCAGCGCGGTCTGATCGTGGCCCCGCCGAAGACCGGCAAGACCATGATCATGCAGGCGATCGCCAACGCGATCACGCACAACAACCCTGAGTGCCACCTGATGGTCGTCCTGGTCGACGAGCGTCCGGAAGAGGTCACCGACATGCAGCGGTCGGTGAAGGGCGAGGTCATCTCCTCGACCTTCGACCGCCCGGCCGAGGACCACACCACGGTCGCGGAGCTGGCCATCGAGCGCGCCAAGCGTCTGGTGGAGCTGGGTCACGACGTCGTCGTGCTGCTCGACTCGATCACGCGTCTGGGCCGTGCGTACAACCTCGCCGCCCCGGCCTCCGGCCGCATCCTGTCCGGTGGTGTCGACTCGACCGCCCTGTACCCGCCGAAGCGCTTCTTCGGTGCGGCCCGCAACATCGAGGACGGCGGCTCGCTGACCATCCTCGCCACCGCGCTGGTGGACACCGGGTCCCGCATGGACGAGGTCATCTTCGAGGAGTTCAAGGGCACCGGCAACGCCGAGCTGAAGCTCGACCGGAAGCTCGCCGACAAGCGCATCTTCCCGGCGGTGGACGTCGACGCGTCCGGTACCCGTAAGGAAGAGATCCTGCTCGCCCCCGACGAGCTCGGGGTCGTCTGGAAGCTGCGCCGGGTGCTGCACGCGCTCGACCAGCAGCAGGCGGTCGAACTGCTCCTCGACAAGATGAAGCAGACGAAGTCGAACGCCGAGTTCCTGATGCAGATCCAGAAGACGACGCCGGGCAACGGCAACGACTGACGGTCGGTAAACGGAACGACCGACGGCCGGTAAACGGCCGGCAAGCAGTCCACAAAGGGTCACCTCTTGTTCCAGGGGTGGCCCTTTGTGGTGTTTGGGACAGGTGTACGATCGCGCTCTTCGGGCCGGTTCCTGTGGGGTGCCCGAACTGACGATCCCTAGGGGGGACTTGAGTGGGTATATCCCTGTCCGGTGAGGGCCGCCACAGACGTCGTGTGCGGATCGCCGTTCCTTTCGTTGCCGCCGGCCTCGCCGCCGCGGTCACGGGCGCGCTGATGATGTCGTCCGCGAACGCCGCCACCGCGCTGCCGCAGCCCACCGCCGACCTGAGCCGCAGCGCGGTGCCGAGCACCGCGGAGCTGAAGGAGCGCGTCGCGGGCGCGGCCACCGGCGACGGCACCCTGGCGTCCAAGAAGACCTCGCTCACCGCCGGCTCCGTCGGTGGCACCAAGGACGCGAAGATCATCGGTGGTTCGACGACCACCATCTCGGCGGCGCCGTACATGGCGCAGCTCTGGTACTACGACGACAAGGGCACGCCGGACGCGACCGGCGACGACGTCGACTTCTTCTGCGGCGGCGCCGTCATCGCGCCCACCAAGATCCTCACCGCCGCGCACTGCGTCAAGGGCTACAACTGGAAGGCCAACGGCGCCGTCGTCACCGGCACCGCGACGCTTCCGGACGCCGACGGGAACACGAACGGGACGGTCTCGGGCGTCTGGCGCCAGTGGAACAACCCGTCGTACAGCTCGGTGACGTTCGACAACGACGTCGCCGTCCTGACGCTGGCGTACCCCGTCAAGGCCGCGCCGATCCGGATGACGACGGCCGGTGACACCGTCTCCTACAAGGCGCTCACCAACGCCAAGGTCTTCGGCTGGGGACGCACCACGTCCACCACCCAGGACATCTCCCCGACGCTGAAGACGGCCACGCTGCCCATCCAGTCCGACGCCACCTGCAATGGCGCCTACGGCACCGACTTCGTCGCGGGCCACATGGTCTGCGCGGGCACGCCCGCCACCGGCAGCGACACCGGCACCACCACCGCCTGCAACGGCGACTCCGGCGGACCGCTCGTGGTCGCAGGCAAGGTCGTCGGCGTCGTCTCGTGGGGTGTGACGGACTGCGTCGAGAAGGGCGCCTACAGCGTCTTCTCGAAGGTCACCTCGTACGTCGGCGCGGTGTACCCGCGCGTCGAGGACGCCAACCTCAGCGGCGACCAGCTGGCGGACCTGTGGCTGCGCCGCGCCTCCACCAAGGTCGGCTACGAGAAGGACTCCAAGGGCACGAGCTTCGGCCCGAGCGTGGTCTGGGGCAACTGGGACGGCGTCAACGTCGTCCTCCAGACCGACCTGAACCGGGACGACTACCAGGACCTGGTGGTCCGCGACAGTGCCACCGGCGCCGTCTACTGGATGCACTACGTGCCCGACAGCGAGTCCTGGGCCACGACGCAGATCTTCGCCAACTGGAAGAGCCGCACCCGGATCATCACCCCGGGCGACGTCACCGGCGACTACAAGCCCGACGTCCTGTCGGTCGACTCGGCTGGTGCCCTGTGGATCTACCCGGGCAACGGCAACGGCACCTTCGGGTCGCCGTCCAAGGTCTCCACCGGCTGGAACCAGTACAGCACCATCGTCGGCCACGGCGACTTCACCGGTGACGGCAAGGCCGACCTGCTGGCCCGCACCAAGACCGGCGGAGTCGGCTACCTCCTCAAGGGCAACGGCAAGACCGGCTCCCAGGCCTTCGTGCCCCGGGTCAAGGTCCGCTCCTGGAGCGGCTTCAACACCCTGGTCACCCCCGGTGACGTGACCGGTGACGGAAAGGCCGACTTCCTGGCCCGTACGCCCGCCGGAGTGATGTACCTGTACCCGGGCACCGGCAAGGGCACGAGTGCGATCTTCGGCACGCCGAAGTCCGTCGGAACCGACTACAAGCAGTGGGACATCATCAGCTGAACCCGCAGGTGAACGGGGTCCTCTGAGTCCTTTCCGAGGAACATCCCGTCCGTTCGGTCACGAACTGTGCCCTTCGCACCACGCGAAGGGCACAGTTCGTTGTGCAACCCTTTTTCCGTAATGACCGTCTGACTGACCGGTTACGACGGAACAAGGACTGGCCCTGAAAGCAGGGGGTAACCGACCGGACGAGACCGAGGGGAACACATGTCCGCCGAGAGCGATCCGCTTGATCCCGCTGATCCAGCGAAGAGGCGCAGCCGCCGCAAGCCCCGCGGCAAGCACTCCAGGGCGCTCCTCGTCACTGCCTGGATCGCCGCGGCCATCGTCGTGCTCGGCGGTACCGGACTCGGGTACGTGTACTTCAAGCTCAACGGCAACATCAAGAGCGTCGACATCAACCAGGTCCTGGGCACCGACCGCCCGACCAACGTCGACAACGGCTCCGAGGACATCCTGGTCCTGGGCTCGGACACCCGCTCCGGCGCCAACAAGAAGCTCGGCGGCGGTACGGACGACGGCAGCGCCCGCTCGGACACCGCGATGATCGTCCATGTGTACGAGGGCCACAAGAAGGCCAGTGTCGTCTCCGTCCCCCGGGACACCCTCGTCGACCGGCCCACGTGCACCGACGCCAAGGGCGTCACGCACGACGCGGCGAAGGGCGTGATGTTCAACTCCGCGTACTCCACGGGGGGCGCCGCCTGCGCGGTGAAGACCGTCGAGTCGCTCACCGGTATCCGGATGGACCACTACATCGAGGTCGACTTCACCGGCTTCCAGAAGCTCGTCGACGAGCTGGGCGGCGTGGAGATCACCACGACGGAGGACATCAAGGACTCGGACAGCCACCTGAACCTGAAGGCCGGCACACACAAGCTGAACGGCAAGCAGGCCCTCGGCCTGGTCCGCACCCGCCACGGCGTCGGCGACGGCTCCGACCTGGGCCGCATCCAGCTCCAGCAGGCGTTCATCAGGGCCCTGGTCGACCAGATCAAGGACGTAGGCGTCCTGACGAACCCCAAGAAGCTCTTCGACCTGGCGGACACGGCCACCAAGGCGATCACCACGGACTCCGACCTGGGCTCGGTCCGCTCCCTGACCTCCTTCGCCACGGGCCTGAAGAGCATCAGCTCCACCAACATGACCATGATCACCATGCCGGTGGAGTACGACCCGTCCAACCCCAACAGGGTGATAGTGGACGACACCAAGGCCCAACTGGTCTGGAACGCCCTGAAGGCGGACAAGCCCATCCCGGCAGCCGCAACAAAGGACACGGCAAAGGGAGACGCGGCAGGAGTGGTGAGCTGAAAAACAGGAGGGCGCAGCCCTCCGTTTTTCAGGGGCGCGGGGAACTGCGCGAGAAGCCCCACGCACCCGCAGGGAATATCCAACCCCCACCCCCGGTTTTGGGGGATGCGCCCAGTCCTGGCAGACTGGTACGTCGGCCCCGGTTCACGCACCCGCATCCCGCGGAGGCGACCCGGTGCCCTCCCGAATCTAGGAGAACCCCTTGAAGCGCGAAGTCCACCCCGAGTACGTCGAGACGCAGGTCAGCTGCACCTGTGGCGCGTCGTTCACCACCCGCAGCACGATCACGAGCGGCAACATCCGCGCCGAGGTCTGCTCCGAGTGCCACCCGTTCTACACGGGCAAGCAGAAGATCCTCGACACCGGTGGCCGTGTGGCCCGCTTCGAGGCCCGCTTCGGCAAGGCCACTGCCGGCTCCAAGAAGTAGCGAGGCACCAGCGCCGGTCCACGGTCGCCCTCCGGGGCGTACCTGGACCGGCGTTTTTGGTCGCCCGCCTTCCCCCACGCACCACACGTTTTCAGGAGCCCCCATGTTCGAGGCCGTCGAGGATCTGCTCACCGAGCACGCCGACCTGGAGAAGAAGCTCGCCGACCCGTCGGTCCACGCCGACCAGGCCAACGCGCGCAAGCTCAACAAGCGCTACGCCGAGCTGACCCCGATCGTCGCGACCTACCGCTCCTGGAAGCAGACCGGGGACGACATCGGCACGGCGAAGGAGTTCGCCGTCGACGACCCCGACTTCGCCGCCGAGGTCAAGGAACTGGAGAAGCAGCGCGAGGAGCTCACCGAGAAGCTGCGCCTGCTGCTCGTTCCCCGGGACCCCAACGACGACAAGGACGTGATCCTTGAGGTCAAGGCGGGCGCCGGCGGCGACGAGTCCGCCCTGTTCGCCGGCGACCTCCTGCGGATGTATCTGCGGTACGCCGAGCGCGTCGGCTGGAAGACCGAGATCATCGACGCCACCGAGTCCGAGCTGGGCGGCTACAAGGACGTCCAGGTCGCCGTGAAGACCAAGGGCGGCCAGGGCGCCACCGAGCCCGGCCAGGGCGTCTGGGCCCGCCTGAAGTACGAGGGCGGTGTGCACCGCGTACAGCGTGTGCCCGCGACCGAGTCGCAGGGCCGCATCCACACCTCCGCCGCCGGTGTCCTCGTGACCCCGGAAGCGGAGGAGGTCGACGTCGAGATCAACCCGAACGACCTCCGCATCGACGTGTACCGCTCCTCCGGTCCTGGCGGGCAGTCCGTCAACACGACCGACTCCGCCGTGCGCATCACGCACATTCCCACCGGAGTCGTCGCTTCCTGCCAGAACGAGAAGAGCCAGCTGCAGAACAAGGAGCAGGCGATGCGTATCCTGCGCTCCAGGCTCCTCGCGGCAGCCGTGGAGGAAGCGGAGAGGGAGGCCGCCGACGCCCGCCGCAGCCAGGTCCGCACCGTCGACCGCTCCGAGAAGATCCGTACGTACAACTTCCCGGAGAATCGCCTCTCGGACCACCGCGTCGGGTTCAAGGCATACAACCTCGACCAGGTCCTCGACGGCGACCTCGACGCCGTCATCCAGGCCTGTGTCGACGCGGACTCGGCCGCGAAGCTGGCGGCAGCGTAAGCCCCGTACGAGCCCCGTACGAGTGACAAGTACCGGAGGACCAGCGTGCAGCAGAACATTGGGGGACGGCCCCCGAGCCCCCGCAGCGTGCTGCTCGCGGAGGTGGCCCAGGCCACCCAGCGGCTGGCCGACGCGGGTGTGCCCTCGCCGCGCAACGACGCGGAGGAACTCGCCGCGTTCGTGCACGGCGTGAAGCGGGGCACGCTGCACACCGTCAAGGACACCGACTTCGACGCCCGCTACTGGGAGGTCATCGCCCGCCGCGAGGCCCGCGAGCCGCTCCAGCACATCACCGGGCGGGCCTTCTTCCGGTACCTGGAACTCCAGGTCGGGCCAGGCGTGTTCGTGCCGCGCCCCGAGACCGAGTCGGTCGTCGGCTGGGCCATAGACGCCGTCCGGGCGATGGACGTCGTCGAGCCGCTGATCGTCGACCTGTGCACCGGCTCCGGCGCCATCGCGCTCGCCCTCGCCCAGGAGGTCCCGCGCTCCCGCGTGCACGCCGTGGAGCTGTCCGAGGACGCCCTGGCATGGACCCGCAAGAACATGGAGGGGTCCAGGGTCGACCTGCGGCAGGGCAACGCCCTGGACGCCTTCCCCGACCTCGACGGCCAGGTCGACCTGGTCATCTCCAACCCGCCCTACATCCCGCTCACGGAGTGGGAGTACGTCGCTCCCGAGGCCCGGGACCACGATCCCGAACTCGCCCTGTTCTCCGGCGAGGACGGCCTCGAACTCATCCGGGGCCTGGAACGCACCGCCCACCGTCTGCTGCGTCCCGGCGGCGTCGTCGTCGTCGAGCACGCGGACACCCAGGGCGGCCAGGTGCCGTGGATCTTCACCGAGGAACGGGGCTGGGCCGACGCGGCCGACCACCCCGACCTCAACAACCGCCCCCGCTTCGCGACCGCCCGCAGGGCCATGCCGTGAGCGTCACCCAGACTTTCTACCCCCAGCAGTACGTGTACGAGGAGGCCCGCTAAATGGCTCGGCGATACGACACCAACGACGCGACCGACCGCACGACCGGTCTGCGCGAGGCCGCGTCCGCCGTCCGCCGCGGCGAGCTGGTGGTCCTCCCGACCGACACGGTCTACGGCATCGGTGCCGACGCGTTCTCCTCCGAGGCCGTCAACGACCTGCTGGAGGCGAAGGGCCGTGGTCGTGGCATGCCCACGCCCGTTCTGATCGGCTCCCCGAACACCCTGCACGGCCTGGTCACGGACTTCTCCGAGATGGCCTGGGAACTCGTCGACGCCTTCTGGCCGGGCGCCCTCACCCTCGTCGCCAAGCACCAGCCGTCCCTCCAGTGGGACCTCGGGGACACCCGCGGCACGGTCGCCGTACGCATGCCGCTGCACCCCGTCGCCATCGAGCTGCTGACCGAGGTCGGCCCCATGGCGGTCTCCTCCGCCAACCTGACGGGCCACCCTGCGCCCGAGGACTGTGACGCCGCGCAGGAGATGCTCGGCGACTCCGTCTCCGTCTACCTCGACGGCGGTCCTACGCCCGGGAACGTCCCGTCGTCGATCGTCGACGTCACGGGCAAGGTGCCGGTCCTGCTGCGCGCGGGCGCACTGTCGGCCGATGAGCTGCGCAAGGTGGTCCCCGACCTCGAGGTGGCGAATTGACAGCCCCTGACGCGGGGCGTGGCATAGGCACGCGTACGGGGGTCACGGGGACTCAGCACTGGGACGGGGCCTCGCGGGACGCCTTCCGCATCCTTTATGTCAGCACCGGCAACGTATGCCGCTCACCGATCACCGAGCGGCTGACCAGGCATGCCCTGGCGGACCGGCTCGGCGACCCGCTGTGGGGCGGCCTGATCGTGGAGAGCGCCGGTACGTGGGGCCACGAGGGCGCGCCCATGGAGGCCAACGCGGAGGCGGTCCTCGCGGAGTTCGGCGCGGACCCCTCCGGGTTCACCGGGCGCGAGCTGCTCGACGAGCACGTGATCCGGGCGGACCTGGTGCTGACGGCGACGCGGGACCATCGCGCGCAGGTCATCTCCATGGGGCACTCGGCGGGCCTGCGCACGTTCACGTTGAAGGAGTTCACCCGCCTGGTGAAGGCGATCGACCCGGCGACGCTGCCGCCGCTGGACGACGGCATGATCCAGCGCGCCCGCGCCCTGGTCCGCGCGGCGGCGGCTCTACGCGGGTGGCTCCTCGCCCCCACGGCGGAGGCGGACGAGGTGTACGACCCGTACGGGGCCCCTCTGACCTTCTTCCGGTCGATCGGGGACGAGATACAGCAGGCGCTGGATCCGGTGGTGACAGCGCTGACCGGGGTGCCTGCGAAGGCCTGAGCGCCCATCGTCCTGCCTCTGTGTGTCGTTTTGCGGCTGCGGGTCCGTCGTGGCCGGTCGCGCAGTTCCCCGCGCCCCTTTGGGGCGCGTCTCCGCGGATGCGGATGACGACGGGCCCGGCGCGGAGGCCGGTCGCGCCCGCGCGGCGGAGCGGCATATCGATACAGCCCCGCGCCCCTTCAGGGCGTTGACGCGCCCATTCGGGGTGCTGCGGCCTACCCTGGGCATACGTCACCGTCGACGTCCGGAGCCCGTCATGTCGGTCGTACATGCCCTTGAGAGCGATGTTGATGTTCTGCGCCGCCAGGATCCCGAGCTCGCCGAAGTGCTGCTCGGGGAAGCCCAGCGGCAGGCGACCACGCTTCAGCTGATCGCCGCCGAGAACTTCACCTCGCCCGCCGTACTGGCCGCGCTGGGCTCGCCGCTCGCCAACAAGTACGCCGAGGGATATCCCGGCGCCCGGCACCACGGCGGCTGCGAGATCGTCGACGTCGCCGAGCGCCTCGCCGTGGAACGGGCCAGGGCCCTGTTCGGCGCCGAACACGCCAACGTCCAGTCCCACTCGGGGTCTTCGGCCGTACTGGCCGCCTACGCCGCCCTCCTGCGCCCCGGTGACACCGTCCTGGCCCTCGGGCTGCCGTACGGCGGCCACCTCACCCACGGGTCGCCCGCCAACTTCTCCGGGCGCTGGTTCGACTTCGTGCCCTATGGGGTGGATGCCGAGAGCGGGCTCATCGACTACGACCAGGTGCGCGCTCTCGCCCGTACCCACCGCCCCAAGGCCGTCGTCTGCGGGTCCATCGCCTACCCCCGGCACATCGACTACGCCCTCTTCCGCGAGATCGCCGACGAGGTGGGCGCCTATCTCATCGCCGACGCGGCCCACCCCATCGGGCTCGTCGCCGGGGGAGCGGCGCCCAGTCCCGTGCCGTACGCCGATGTCGTCTGCGCGACCACCCACAAGGTGCTGCGCGGGCCGCGCGGCGGGATGCTGCTGTGCGGCGCGGAGCTCGCGGAACGGGTCGACCGGGCGGTTTTCCCGTTCACGCAGGGCGGCGCCCAGATGCACACGATCGCCGCCAAGGCCGTCGCCTTCGGCGAGGCGGCGACCCCGGCCTTCACGGCGTACGCCCATCAGGTGGTCGCCAACGCGCGCGTGCTGGCGGAGGGGCTGGCCGCCGAGGGGCTGATCGTCACCACGGGCGGGACCGATACGCATCTCATCACCGTCGATCCGGCGCCGCTCGGCGTGGACGGACGTACCGCGCGGGGGCTGCTTTCCGCCGCGGGAGTGGTTCTGGACTGCTGTGCGTTGCCCCATGGGGAGGCCCGCGGACTGCGGCTCGGGACGGCGGCGCTGACCACGCAGGGGATGGGAGAAGCCGAGATGGCGCGGGTCGCGGTGCTGGTCGCGGGTGTGCTGCGCGGGGCTGTGGAGAGTGGTGGGGCGCGTGAAGAGGTGCGGGAGCTGGCCGGTAGATTTCCGCCGTATCCCGGGCGGTGAGGGGTAATCGTCAACTCGTGCACAGGCCCGCGTGCAACCATCGTCGCTACCCGGAAGTCCCCAACCTTATGCGTCCCTCGCTAGGGTGTGGGGCCTGGATGGCCAGCGAGACCTGTGGGGAAGCCTGTGCGTGAATACCTGCTGACGCTCTGCATCACGGCCGCGGTGACGTATCTGCTGACAGGGCCGGTACGGAAGTTCGCGATCGTGGCCGGAGCGATGCCGGAGATCAGGGCCCGTGACGTGCACCGGGAACCCACTCCGCGGCTCGGCGGGATCGCGATGTTCTTCGGGCTGTGCGCCGGTCTGCTGGTCGCCGACCATCTCACCAACCTCCACGAGGTCTTCGAGACGTCGAACGAGCCGAGGGCGCTACTCTCCGGTGCCGCCCTCATCTGGCTGATCGGCGTGCTCGACGACAAGTTCGAGATCGACGCCCTGATCAAGCTCGGCGGGCAGATGATCGCCGCCGGCGTGATGGTCATGCAGGGTCTGACGATCCTGTGGCTGCCGATCCCGGGCGTCGGGAACGTCGCGCTGACCCAGTGGCAGGGCACCCTGCTGACGGTCGCGCTCGTCGTCATCACCATCAACGCGGTGAACTTCGTCGACGGCCTGGACGGCCTCGCGGCCGGCATGGTGTGCATCGCGTCGGCCGCGTTCTTCCTCTACGCCTACCGGATCTGGGTCTCGTACGGCATCGAGGCCGCCGCCCCGGCCACCCTGTTCGCGGTGATCCTCATGGGCATGTGCCTCGGCTTCCTGCCGCACAACATGCATCCCGCGCGGATCTTCATGGGCGACTCCGGGTCGATGCTCATCGGCCTGGTGCTGGCCGCAGGCGCGATCTCCATCACCGGGCAGATGGACCCGGACGCGATGAACCTGTTCTCCGGGTCCGAGCGCGAGACCGTGCACCAGATGGTCCCGGTCTACATCCCGCTGCTGATGCCGCTCACCATCATCGCGATCCCCGCCGCCGACCTGGTGCTGGCCATCGTGCGGCGCACCTGGCGCGGACAGTCGCCGTTCGCGGCCGACCGGGGGCATCTGCACCACCGGCTCCTGGAGGTCGGCCACTCGCACAGCAGGGCCGTCCTGATCATGTACTTCTGGTCGGCGCTCATCGGCTTCGGCGCCCTGTCCTACTCGGTCAACAACGCGTCCATGTGGATCGTCCTCAGTGTGGTGGCACTGAGCGCGATCGGGCTCGTACTCCTGTTGCTGCCGCGCTTCACCCCGCGCACCCCACGCTGGGCCGAGGGCTTCGTGCCGCCGCGCTACCGGCGTGGCCGGACGGTGGAGGGGCCGGCGGCCGAGGCGACGGCGCCCGCCGCGTCCACGCCCTCCGTACCCGCGGAACAGCACCACGCACCGGTGCGGGCCGGGGTCTCCGGAGTCAACGGAGCGACGGCGATCAGCTCTCGTTCGCGGCTCCTGGACCGGCGTAAGGCCGGGTCGTCACGCTGACGCAAGGTAAGAATCTGACTAACACTTTGCTTGAGCCCGCGCGAACAAAGTGCCCTAATACCAGACAAGTGGGCGCCGATTCTGCACAGACGCGCGGGTTCACTCTCATGTGTGACACCGAGCACACCATCCAGGTAAAGACCTCATCAAATAGTTTGTGATACGGTTCACGAGAACCCAGGACAGAGCCGAAGGACCGTGGTGCGACGGTCCATTGGTGTGAGGTATCCACTCTCCGTCCAGGACTACGCTCGTCCATGACGACACCCCACGCCCCCTGCGAAAGCGGAGTTGCCGCCATGCCGTCCAATGACGCCCGGAACCTTCTGCACACCGCTGTCCCCACAGCGGCTGTCGGCGCGATTGTCATCGCCGTCAGCGCCGGGGTCGCCGGTGGCAAGGGTGCGCTGGGTGCCGCGGTCGGCACGGTCATCGCGATTCTCTTCATGGGTATCGGGCTCTACGTGTTGCAGTGGACGGCAAAAACGCTCCCGCACCTGTTCCAGGCCATGGGGTTGATGCTCTATGTCGCCCAGTTGCTGCTGTTGCTGATCTTCGTGGGCCTGTTCCAGGACACCGATGCCTTCAATCCGAAGGCCTTCGCGGTCGCCTTGGTCGTGTCGACCGTCGTATGGATGGCGGCGCAGGCTCGCGCGCACATGAAGGCCAAGATCTTCTACATCGATCCGGACTCGTCGAAGACTGAAAAGTCCGAGAAGTCCGGGTCGACATCGTGAGGGGTAGGGCCGGGATAAAGGCAGTCGGGTTCTCCTGCTATCGTCCGGTGCCAACTGCGGCATCGCGGGCGCGGGCATCTGAGCTGACGCCTGCTCAATCGCGAGGCTTGATGCCCCAAAGCCGCCCCCACATCCGTTTCACCAGTCCAGTGCCGACCCGCGGCTGCGTGCCGCGCCGACACAACGAGGTTGCCGTACCCATGCGTCACGCCGAAGGAGCCCGTGGTGAGTGCTGACCAGACCCAGCTCGCCTTTGAGTGGAACTGTCGGATCATGTCCGACAACGGCTGCGGCTTCCCGGCACCGGGCCTGCACTCGTTCCTCTTCCAGCCGATCGCGACGGTCGGCGGGTTCGAGTTCAACAAGGTGATGCTGCTCGCGCTCATCACCACCCTCCTGGTCATCACCTTCTTCACGCTTGCCTTCGGCAAGGCGAAGGTGGTGCCGGGCAAGCTCCAGATGATCGGCGAGGCCGGCTACGACTTCGTACGCCGCGGCATCGTCTACGAGACCCTCGGCAAGAAGGAGGGCGAGAAGTACGTCCCTCTGATGGTCTCGCTGTTCTTCTTCATCTGGATCATGAACATCTGGTCGGTGATCCCGCTCGCCCAGTTCCCGGTGTCGTCGATCATCGCGTTCCCGATGGTGCTGGCCGCCATCGTGTACGTGCTCTGGGTGTCGCTGACCTTCAAGAAGCACGGCTTCGTCGGCTTCTTCAAGAACGTCACCGGCTACGACAAGTCGCTCGGCCCGGTGCTGCCGCTCGTGATGGTCATCGAGTTCTTCTCGAACCTGCTGGTGAGGCCGTTCACGCACGCGGTCCGACTGTTCGCCAACATGTTCGCCGGCCACCTCATGCTGGTGATGTTCACGGTCGCCTCCTGGTACCTGCTGAACGGCGCGATGGTCCCGGCGGCCGGTGTCTCCTTCGTGATGACCATCGTCATGATCCTCTTCGAGCTTTTCGTGCAGGCGGTCCAGGCGTACGTCTTCGTGCTCCTCGCCTGCTCGTACATTCAGGGTGCTCTCGCCGAGCACCACTGAGCACACCTCCCGCAAGCCCCAAGCGTCCGGTGGCCAACCCCCGCCGGTCACATGAAACAGAAGGAAGATTCAGCATGGCTGCCACTGAGACCCTTGCCGCTGTCTCCGGTTCGCTCGGTTCCATCGGCTACGGCCTCGCCGCCATCGGCCCCGGCGTCGGCGTCGGCATCATCTTCGGCAACGGCACCCAGGCCCTCGCTCGTCAGCCCGAGGCTGCCGGCCTGATCCGCGCCAACCAGATCTTGGGCTTCGCCTTCTGTGAGGCGCTCGCCCTCATCGGCATCGTCATGCCGTTCGTGTTCGGTAAGTAATCACTCCTTACCCACACGTATCGACGAAAGGCACTGATGTGATCGACAACCTGGTGCGGCTCGCCGCCGAGGAAGAGCAGAACCCGCTCCTCCCGCCCGGCCCCGAGCTGCTCGTCGGCACCATCGCCTTCGCCATCGTGTTCTTCTTCTTCTGGAAGAAGCTGCTTCCGAACATCAACAAGGTTCTGGAGGAGCGTCGCGCGGCGATCGAGGGCGGTATCGAAGAGGCCGACGCCATGAAGGTCGAGGCCCAGAGCGTGCTTGAGCAGTACAAGGCTCAGCTCGCCGAGGCCCGGCACGAGGCCGCGCGGCTGCGCCAGGAGGCGCAGGAGCAGGGTGCCACGCTCATCGCCGAGATGCGCGCGGAAGGCCAGCGGCAGCGCGAGGAGATCGTCGCCGCCGGTCACTCCCAGCTCGACGCCGACCGCAAGGCCGCCTCGTCCGCGCTCCGCCAGGACGTCGGCAAGCTCGCGACCGAGCTGGCCGGCAAGCTCGTAGGCGAGTCCCTTGAGGACCACGCCCGGCAGAGCCGCGTGATCGACCGCTTCCTCGACGACCTCGAGGAGAAGGCCGAGGCGACTCGATGAGCGTGCACGGAGCCAGTCGCGAGGCTGCCGCCGCCGCACGTGAGCGTCTCGACGCGCTGACGGACTCGACGTCCGCCGACGCGAAGAAGCTGTCCGAGGAGCTGGCCGCGGTCACCGCGGTGCTGCACCGCGAGGTGTCGCTGCGTCGGGTCCTCACCGACCCGGCGCAGGCCGGCGAGGCCAAGGCCGAACTGGCCCAGCGCCTCTTCGGCAGCCAGGTCGGCGGGCCCACCACCGACCTGCTGGCCGGCATGGTGCGCTCCCGCTGGTCGCGTTCGCGCGACCTGGTGGACGCGCTGGAGGAGCTGGCGGACATCGCCGACCTCACGGCCGCCCAGCAGGCGGGCACGCTCGACAACGTCGAGGACGAGCTGTTCCGGTTCGGCCGGATCGTCTCTTCGAACACCGAGCTGCGTGCCGCGCTGACCGACCGTGGCGCGACCACCGGCGCCAAGGGCGAGCTGCTGCGCAGCCTGCTCGGGGGCCGGGCCGTCGCCACCACCGAGCGTCTGGTGACGCGCCTTGTGACCGCGCCGCGGGGACGTAGCCTGGAGGCGGGACTCGAGTCCCTGTCCAAGCTCGCCGCCGACCGCCGGGACCGCATGGTCGCCGTCGTCACCTCGGCGGTTCCGCTGAGCGACCCGCAGAAGCAGCGCCTCGGCGCCGCCCTCGCGAAGCTCTACGGCCGCCAGATGCACCTCAACCTCGACGTGGACCCCGAGGTCCTCGGCGGGATCCGGGTGCTGGTCGGCGACGAGGTCATCAACGGCAGCATCGCGGACCGCATCGAGGACGCCGGCCGCCGCATGGCGAGCTAGCACAAAACTTCACAGCAGTACGTACGTACACCTACGGCCCTGGTTGGGCCGTGTAGAGGATTCACCTCTTATTGGGGGGAGTCCGGGAGTCTAGGCACCCCCCAAGTGAAACTTCGGGCCCAACAAGGAGAGCAGGGAACCCAGATGGCGGAGCTCACGATCCGGCCGGAGGAGATCCGGGACGCGCTGGAGAACTTTGTCCAGTCGTACAAGCCGGACGCGGCCTCGCGCGAGGAGGTCGGTACGGTCACCCTTGCCGGCGACGGCATCGCGAAGGTCGAGGGCCTCCCCTCGGCCATGGCCAACGAACTGCTGAAGTTCGAGGACGGCACCCTCGGCCTCGCGCTCAACCTCGAAGAGCGCGAGATCGGTACCGTCATCCTCGGCGAGTTCAGCGGCGTCGAGGAGGGCCAGCCGGTCACCCGTACCGGCGAGGTCCTGTCCGTGGCCGTCGGCGAGGGCTACCTCGGCCGCGTCGTCGACCCGCTCGGCAACCCGATCGACGGCCTCGGCGAGATCGAGACCAGCGGTCGTCGCGCCCTGGAGCTGCAGGCTCCGGGCGTCATGGCGCGCAAGTCGGTGCACGAGCCGATGGAGACGGGCTACAAGGCCGTCGACGCGATGACCCCGATCGGCCGTGGCCAGCGTCAGCTGGTCATCGGTGACCGCCAGACCGGCAAGACCGCCCTGGCCGTCGACACGATCATCAACCAGCGTGACAACTGGCGCTCGGGCGACCCGAAGAAGCAGGTCCGCTGCGTCTACGTCGCCATCGGCCAGAAGGGCTCGACCATCGCCTCCGTGCGTGGCGCCCTCGAAGAGGCCGGCGCGCTGGAGTACACGACCATCGTCGCCGCCCCGGCGTCCGACCCGGCCGGCTTCAAGTACCTGGCGCCGTACACCGGTTCGGCCATCGGCCAGCAGTGGATGTACGAGGGCAAGCACGTCCTCATCATCTTCGACGACCTCTCGAAGCAGGCCGACGCCTACCGCGCCGTGTCCCTGCTGCTCCGCCGCCCGCCGGGCCGTGAGGCCTACCCGGGTGACGTCTTCTACCTGCACTCCCGTCTGCTGGAGCGCTGCGCGAAGCTCTCCGACGAGCTGGGCGCCGGCTCGATGACCGGTCTGCCGATCGTCGAGACGAAGGCCAACGACGTCTCGGCGTTCATCCCGACCAACGTCATCTCCATCACCGACGGCCAGTGCTTCCTGGAGTCGGACCTGTTCAACGCCGGTCAGCGCCCCGCGCTGAACGTCGGTATCTCCGTCTCCCGAGTCGGTGGTTCCGCGCAGCACAAGGCGATGAAGCAGGTCTCCGGCCGACTGCGCCTCGACCTTGCCCAGTACCGCGAGCTGGAGGCGTTCGCCGCCTTCGGTTCCGACCTGGACGCCGCGTCGAAGTCGCAGCTGGAGCGCGGTCAGCGTCTGGTCGAGCTGCTCAAGCAGCCCCAGTACCAGCCGATGGCCACCGAGGACCAGGTCGTCTCCGTCTGGGCCGCCACCACCGGCAAGATGGACGAGGTCCCGGTCGCCGACATCCGCCGCTTCGAGACGGAGCTCCTCGAGTACCTGCACCGCAAGGAGCAGGGCCTCATGACCTCCATCAAGGAGGGCGGCAAGATGTCGGACGACACCCTCACCGCCATCGCGGACGGCATCGCGGACTTCAAGAAGCAGTTCGAGACCTCGGACGGCAAGCTTCTCGGCGAAGACGCGCCTGCCGCGGCCAAGTGACGACGGAAGGGACCTGACTCATGGGAGCCCAGCTCCGGGTCTACAAGCGTCGCATCCGATCCGTCACCGCGACCAAGAAGATCACCAAGGCGATGGAGATGATCGCCGCCTCGCGCGTCGTCAAGGCGCAGCGCAAGGTGGCGGCCTCCGCGCCGTACGCGACCGAGCTGACACGCGCGGTCACGGCGGTCGGTACCGGTTCGAACACCAAGCACCCGCTGACCACGGAGGCGGAGACGGCGACCCGTTCCGCGGTGCTGCTCCTCACGAGCGACCGCGGACTGGCCGGCGCCTTCAACTCCAACGCGATCAAGGCCGCCGAGCAGCTGACGGCGCGCCTTGAGGCGGAGGGCAAGGAGGTCGACACGTACATCGTCGGCCGCCGCGGTCTGGCCCACTACAACTTCCGCGAGCGCAAGGTCGTGGAGTCGTGGTCGGGCTTCACCGACGAGCCGACGTACGCGGACGCCAAGAAGGTCGCGGGTCCGCTCATCGAGGCCATCGAGACGGAGACGGCGGACGGCGGCGTGGACGAACTCCACATCGTCTACACCGAGTTCGTCTCGATGATGACGCAGTCGGCGGTCGACAGCCGCCTGCTGCCGCTCCGCCTCGACGAGGTGGCGCAGGAGTCGGCCGGCAAGGGCGAGATCCTTCCGCTGTACGACTTCGAGCCGTCGGCGGAGGACGTCCTGGACGCCCTGCTGCCGCGGTACGTCGAGAGCCGTATCTACAACGCGCTGCTCCAGTCGGCTGCCTCCAAGCACGCCGCCACGCGCCGCGCGATGAAGTCGGCCACCGACAACGCGGGAGACCTGATCACCAGCCTCTCCCGACTTGCCAACGCGGCCCGCCAGGCCGAAATCACCCAGGAAATCAGCGAGATCGTCGGTGGCTCCGCAGCCCTGGCCGACGCGACCGCGGGGAGTGACAGGTAATGACGACGACAGTTGAGACGGCCGTTGCCACGGGCCGCGTCGCCCGGGTCATCGGCCCGGTCGTCGACGTGGAATTCCCCGTCGACGCCATGCCGGAGATCTACAACGCCCTTCACGTCGAGGTGGCCGACCCGGCCCTCGCCGGCGAGAAGAAGACGCTGACCCTGGAGGTCGCCCAGCACCTGGGTGACGGCCTGGTCCGCACGATCTCGATGCAGCCCACCGACGGTCTGGTCCGCCAGGCCGTGGTCACCGACACCGGCAACGGCATCACCGTTCCGGTCGGCGACTTCACCAAGGGCAAGGTGTTCAACACCCTCGGTGAGGTACTGAACACCGACGACACGTACGACGGCGAGCGCTGGTCCATCCACCGCAAGGCCCCCAACTTCGACGAGCTCGAGTCGAAGACCGAGATGTTCGAGACCGGCGTCAAGGTCATCGACCTTCTCACCCCGTACGTCAAGGGTGGAAAGATCGGCCTCTTCGGCGGTGCCGGCGTCGGCAAGACGGTGCTCATCCAGGAGATGATCTACCGCGTCGCCAACAACCACGACGGTGTCTCCGTGTTCGCCGGTGTCGGTGAGCGCACTCGTGAGGGCAACGACCTCATCGAGGAGATGGCGGAGTCGGGCGTCATCGACAAGACCGCGCTGGTCTTCGGTCAGATGGACGAGCCCCCGGGCACCCGTCTGCGCGTGGCCCTCGCGGGTCTGACCATGGCGGAGTACTTCCGCGATGTGCAGAAGCAGGACGTGCTGTTCTTCATCGACAACATCTTCCGCTTCACGCAGGCCGGTTCCGAGGTCTCGACCCTGCTCGGCCGGATGCCCTCCGCGGTGGGTTACCAGCCGAACCTGGCCGACGAGATGGGTCTCCTCCAGGAGCGCATCACCTCGACCCGTGGTCACTCGATCACCTCGATGCAGGCGATCTACGTCCCCGCGGACGACCTGACCGACCCGGCCCCGGCCACCACGTTCGCCCACCTCGACGCGACGACGGTTCTTTCCCGTCCGATCTCCGAGAAGGGCATCTACCCGGCCGTGGACCCGCTGGACTCCACGTCCCGCATCCTGGACCCCCGCTACATCGCGGCGGACCACTACAGCACGGCCATGCGTGTCAAGACGGTCCTGCAGAAGTACAAGGACCTTCAGGACATCATTGCGATCCTCGGTATCGACGAGCTGGGCGAAGAGGACAAGCTCGTCGTCCACCGCGCCCGTCGCGTGGAGCGCTTCCTGTCCCAGAACACCCACGTCGCCAAGCAGTTCACCGGCGTCGACGGGTCGGACGTACCGCTGGACGAGTCGATCACCGCGTTCAACGCGATCATCGACGGCGACTACGACCACTTCCCGGAGCAGGCGTTCTTCCTCTGCGGTGGCATCGAGGACCTCAAGGCCAACGCCAAGGAGCTGGGCGTCTCCTGAGCCCTGAGCTCTAAGTGAGTCCTATGACTCACAGGTGAGGGGGCGGGGCACGTCCCGCCCCCTCATTCACGCCCACTGCTGTATCTATCTGGGGGATAACCCCCAGACCCCCAGCCGAAAAGCTCGGGGGGCGGGCCCCGGCAATTTGTTGCTCGGAGCCCTACTAGACTTGTACCCACACCCGGTGTCTTGCCGGGTGGTGACCCGAGGAGCCAACCTTGGCTGCTGAGCTGCACGTCGAGCTGGTCGCTGCCGACCGTCAGGTCTGGTCCGGCGAGGCCACCCTGGTCGTCGCGCGCACCACGTCCGGCGACATCGGCGTCATGCCCGGTCACCAGCCGCTGCTCGGTGTGCTGGAGTCGGGCCCGGTGACCATCCGTACGAGTGATGGTGGAACGGTCGTCGCCGCGGCGCACGGCGGTTTCATCTCCTTCGCCGACAACAAGCTGTCGCTGCTGGCGGAGATCGCCGAGCTGGCGGACGAGATCGACGTCCAGCGCGTGGAGCGGGAGCTGGAGCGCGCGAAGGCGGAGGGCGACGCGTCCGCCGAGCGGCGTGCCGACGTCCGGCTGCGGGCCGTGGCGGCGCGCTGACCCTGGCGTACGAGTGTGATGCTTTGCCTCAGCCGCGGCTGGGACCGGTTCGCTCCGGCCCTGGCCGCGGCTGAGGCGAATCCGGATGTTTTTTCTTTTCCGTTACCTAGGAGACGAGGAGGTCGGTGTCGATGATCCTCGCTCTGACTGTGTGCGGCTTGGTAGTGGCGCTCGTGGTGGTGGGCCTGTTCGTCTTCGGTCTGCGCCGCCGACTCATCCAACGCTCCGGCGGTACGTTCGACTGCAGCCTCCGTTGGGACGTACCCGAGAAACCCGACCCCAGCGGCAAGGGCTGGGGCTACGGCGTCGCCCGCTACAACGGCGACCGCATCGAGTGGTACCGCGTCTTCTCGTACTCCCCCCGTCCGCGCCGCGTCCTGGAACGCTCGGCGATCGAGGTGGCCGGCCGCCGTGCCCCCGACGGCGAGGAGGAGCTGGCCCTGCTCTCGGACGCGGTTGTGCTGGCCTGTCTCCATCGCGGGACGAGACTCGAACTGGCGATGAGCGACGACGCGCTGACCGGATTTCTCGCGTGGCTGGAAGCAGCCCCGCCCGGTCAGCGCGTCAATGTTGCGTGATGTTGCTTGATCCCTGGATCAGATCTTTAGTTCAGGCCGGTGTTGATCGCGCTCACCAGCTCCCCGTTGGTCGTGTCGCCGCTGAACTCCCAGAAGAAGGCGCCGCCCAGAGCCTGGTTCTTGGCCCAGGTCATCTTTCCGGCGATCGTCGCGGGAGTGTCGTACGACCACCAGTTGTTGCCGCAGTACGCGTACGCCGTACCGGCGATCGTGCCGGTCGCGGGACAGGAGTTCTTGAGGACCTTGTAGTCCTCGATGCCCGCCTCGTACGTGCCCGGTGCCGCGCCCGTCGCCGAGCCGCCCGGGGCCGCCTGGGTGACGCCGGTCCAGCCGCGCCCGTAGAAGCCGATACCCAGCAGGAGCTTCGCCGCCGGGACGCCCTTCGCCTTCAGCTTGGCGATGGCGTCCGCCGAGTTGAAGCCCGCGACCGGGATACCGGAGTACGAGGTGAGCGGCGAGTGCGGGGCGGTCGGGCCGTCCGCGTCGAAGGCGCCGAAGTAGTCGTACGTCATCACGTTGTACCAGTCGGCGTAGGCCGAGGCGCCGCCGTAGTCGGCCGCGTCGATCTTGCCGCCGGAGGAGCCGTCGGCCGTGATGGCCGCGGTGACCAGGTAGTTGGAGCCGAACTCCGAACGCAGCGCCGACATCAGGTTCTTGAAGGCCGCGGGACCGGACGTGTCACAGGTCAGGCCGCAGGCGTTCGGGTACTCCCAGTCGATGTCGATGCCGTCGAAGACATCCGCCCAGCGCGAGTCCTCGACGACCGCCTTGCAGGAGGCGGCGAACGCGGCCGGGTTGGCGGCGGCCTGCGCGAAGCCGCCGGAGTAGGTCCAGCCGCCGAAGGAGTAAAGGACCTTGATGTTCGGGTACTTGGCCTTCAGCTGACGCAGCTGGTTGAAGTTGCCGCGCAGCGGCTGGTCCCACGTGTCGGCCACGCCGGACACCGACTGGTCGGCGGTGTACGCCTTGTCGTACGCGGCGTAGGTGTCGTCGACGGTGCACTTGCCGTCCTTGACGTTGCCGAACGCGTAGTTGATGTGGGTGATCTTCGACGCCGAGCCCGAGGTCACCAGGTTCTTGACGTGGTAGTTGCGGCCGTAGACGCCCCACTCGGTGAAGTAGCCGAGCTTGACCTTGCCTCCGGTGGGCGGGGGGTCGGTCGTGCCGCCGGTGGTGCGTACTGCGACCGCGCCGCTCACCGGGCCGGTCTGGTCGGCGGTGTCCCGGGCCTGAATGGTGTACGAGTAGTCCGTACCGGCGGTCAGACCCGTGTCCGTGTACGAGGTGGTCGTCACCGTCGCGACCTTGGTGCCGCCGCGCAGCACGTCGTAGTTCTTGATGCCCTTGTCGTCGGTGGCCGCGCTCCAACTGAGCGTCGCCGACGTGTTGGTGACGCCGGAGGCGGTCGGAGTGCCGGGCGCGGAGGGGGCGTTGTCGCCGGGGACCGTGCCGCCGTCACAACTGCCGCCGTTCAGCTTGCAGTTGGCGGGGGAGCCGGGGCCGGCGCCGTTGAAGCCGAAGGAGACGGCGGCGCCCGGGGCCAAAGTGCCGTTCCAGGACTTGTTCTTGGCGGTCCAGTGGGTGCCTGACGAGGTGACGTCCGCGTCCCAGGCCGAGGTGACGGACGTACCGGAGGGGAAGTCCCACTCGACCGTCCATGAACTGATCGTCGTGGTACCGGTGTTGGTGACCGTCCACTTGCCCTCGAAGCCGGTGCCCCAGTCCTGGGTCTTGGCGTAGGTGGCGGTGGCCGAGGTGGCCGCCTCGGCCGGGCTCGCGAGGCCGACCATGGCGGCGAGGGGGAGGAGCAGGGTGGTCAGGCCTGCGGTGAGCCGGTGTCTGAAGCGCATGACGCGCCTCCTTGGGGGAGTCATGGGGGCGTGACTGAGCCTCACACCCACGGTGCCGCGAGAATAGGAAGGTCTGGACCACGGGTCAATAGGTCTGGACCACTTCGGGCCAAGGCTCGTCCGACTCCCCTAAACCCCCAACTCCTGTGCCAGTACCGCCGCTTGGACCCGGCTGCGCAGCTCCAGCTTGCCCAGCAACCGGCTGACGTGCGTCTTCACCGTCGCCTCGGCCATGTCGAGACGGGTCGCGATGTCCGCGTTGGACAGCCCCTCGCCGAGACACGACAACACCTCGCGCTCACGGCGGGTGAGGGTGTCCAGGACGGCAGGATCGGCCCTCGGCTCCCGTACCGGCCCGGAGGCGAACTCGGCGATCAGCCGCCGGGTGACCGCCGGGGCGATCAGCCCTTCCCCGCGCGCGACCGTCCGTACGGCCTCGATGAGATCCCGCGCCTCGGTGTTCTTGAGCAGGAAGCCGGAGGCGCCCGCGCGGAGCGCCCCGAACACGTACTCGTCGAGGTCGAACGTGGTCAGGACGAGTACGTCGGCCAGGCCCTCCGCGACCACCTGCCGGGTCGCCGACACCCCGTCCAGGCGCGGCATCTGAATGTCCATCAGCACCAGATCCGGCCGCAGTTCACGGGCCAGCGCCACGGCTTGCTCCCCGTCCGACGCCTCCCCGGCGACCTCGATGCCGGGCGCGCTGCCCAGGATGAGGACGAGCCCGGCCCGTACGGCCGACTGGTCCTCGGCGACGAGCACCCGGATGGGCCGTCCCGCTTCCGCCGTCATGCGTCTTCTCCTTCGGATACAGATACGGATTCGGCTTCGGTGAGGGGGAGCGTGGCCCGTACGGCCCAGTGGGCGCCGTCCGCTCCCGCCGTGAAGGTGCCGCCCAGCAGCGCGACCCGCTCCCGCATCCCGACCAGACCGGCCCCGGAGCCGGGTGCGCGCGGGCTGTCGTGATCGCCGTACGGGCTGGTCACGGCGATGCACAGCGAGCAGTCCCGGCGGGTGAGCGCCACCGTGACCCGGCCGGGGGAGGCGTGCTTGAGGGCGTTGGTCAGGGACTCCTGGACGATGCGGTACGCGGCCAGCTCGACCGGCGCGGGCAGAGCGCCGAGGTCGGTGCCGGTGTCGAGGGTGGCATCCAGGCCGTTGGTGCGGGCGCCGTCGACCAGTGAGCCGAGGCCGTCCAGCGTCGGGGCCGCCGCCGGTTCCAGGTCGCCGCCGCTGTCGCGCAGGATGCCGATCAGCCGGCGCATCTCGGCCAGTCCCGCCACGCTGTTCTCGCGGATGACACCGAGGGCCTGCTTCGAGGTGTCCGGGTCGTCGAGGGAGAGCGCGGCCGTGGAGTGGATCGCGATGGCGGAGAGGTGGTTGGCGACCATGTCGTGCAACTCCCGTGCCATCCGCGCCCGTTCGGAGGTGACGGCCTGGGTGCGGTCGAACTCGGCGAGCAGCGCGGTCTGTTCGGCGCGCAGCCGGGCGGACTCGGCGGCGTCACGGTGGTTGCGGACGATCAACCCGGTGGCGGCGGGGGTGAATCCGACGACGCCGATGACCACACCGATGAGCAGCGCCTCCGGCTCCCGCAGCACCGCGAACGGCACGATGGTGCCGGCCACCGAGAGCAGCCCGGTGATCCAGGGGACACGGCGGGCGGTACCGGGCGGCCCGTACAGCACGGCCGCGTACACGAGGTCGGTGAACATCACGAGGGTGACCAGGCTGCCCTGGGTGACGGTGTCCAGGGTCAGCGCGGCCACGCCCACCAGCAGCCCCGTACGCGGGCGGACCCGCCGCAGCAGCTCGCAGCCGGCCATCACGAAGAGCGGCAGCAGGACCGGCCAGCGCCCGTCCCAGAGCACGTTCGGCTCGTCGGCCGGCCGGGTGTCGAGACCGACGGCCCAGAACAGCAGCCCGCCGAGCAGTCCGGCGAGTGCGATGCGCACGTCGTCGCGGTGCGGTCGGGGAAGTGGAGGGGCCATGACTCCATCCAACACGGCCGGGACGCCGCCCGCCTGATCCCCGGGAAGGGTCGGGGAGAGCCCCGAACTGCATCTTTCGATGTACGGCGACTTCCTCACCGCCGACGACGAATCGGACACGTCCGGCCGGGAGCCTGGAAGGAGAACGGATTCCCTGAACGCATCCTCACCGGATGAACGCATGCTCACTGGAAGGAGCGAGTCGTGATCGTCGCGTTGATCATCGCCTGCGAGGTCGGCTTCTGGGTGCTGCTGGCGCTCGGCCTGGCCGCGCGCTATCTGCTGAAGTGGCGCCGGACCAGCGTGGTGCTGCTGCTCTGCGAGCCGCTGCTGGAACTGGTCCTGTTCACCGTGACGGCGATCGACCTGAAGAACGGCGCCGAACCGGGCTGGGAGCACGGCCTGGCCGCGCTGTACATCGGCTTCACGGTGGCGTACGGCCACTACACGATCCGCTGGCTCGACGGCCACGCGGCCCACCGCCTGGCCGGAGGCCCGCCCCCGCCGAAGCCGCCCCGCTACGGCATGGCCCGCGCCCGCCACGAGGGCCGCCTGTGGCTCCGTACGGTCCTGGCGGCGGCGGTCGCCTGCGCACTGCTCCAGGCGGCGGTCTGGTACGTAGGCGATGGGGACACTTCATCCCTGCGGTCCTTCCAGTGGACGGCGCTCAGGGCCGCCGGCATCCACGGCCTGATCGCGCTGACGTACACGATCTGGCCCAAACGGGACCCGAACCCCGGCTCAGCGCTCCCCACCCGGGACCCAGAGCACGTCCCCGACCTCCTTGTTGGCGGTACGGGCAAGGATGAAAAGCAGGTCCGATAGCCGGTTGAGGTAGGTGGCGGTGAGCGGATTCATGACCTCGGCGTGGACCTCCAGCGCAGCCCAAGTAGAGCGCTCGGCCCGGCGTACCACCGTGCACGCCTGGTGCAGCAGGGCCGCGCCGGGGGTGCCGCCGGGCAGGATGAACGAGCGCAGTTTCTCCAGGTCTTCGAGGAACCGGTCGCAGTCCGCCTCCAGCTTGTCGATGTAGGACTGCTCGACCCGCAGGGGCGGGAACTCCGGGTTCTCGGCGACCGGCGTAGCCAGATCCGCGCCCACGTCGAACAGGTCGTTCTGCACCCGGGTCAGCACCTTGACGACCTCCTCCGCCAGCCCACCGAGGGCGACGGCGGTCCCGATCACCGCGTTCGCCTCGTTGGCGTCGGCGTACGCCGAGATCCGCAGATCGGTCTTGGCGACCCGGCTCATGTCCCCGAGGGCGGTGGTGCCCTTGTCGCCGGTCCTGGTGTAGATGCGCGTCAGATTGACCATGCGGCCAATCTAGACGTTGCCCAAGTCGTGCAGACGTTCTCAGTTCGTACCCGTGTGTACGGCAACGTCTGCCGCGCGGTGTGGAACACCGGTCTCGAACAGCGCCGTGAGTACCGCCGCCGGGGCGGTTCGATCGACTATGTGCAGCAGGCCCGTGAAATGGCGGAGGCGAAGTCCGAGCACCCGTGGTTGAAGGCCGCGCCGTCCCACATCCTCCAGCAGACTCTCCGTGACCTGGACAGAGCGTGTCGCACGCATGGCACGTTCGGCGTTCGCTGGAGGGCGAAGCAGCGGTGACAGCCCTCCTTTCGGTTCCCTGATCCACGCCATCTCTCGGTCGAACGGCTGGGGCGTAAACGGGGGCTGGCGCGTCTGCCAAAGCTCGGGTGGGTCGGCTTCCGCTGGTCCCGCCCGCTCGGCGGCACGGTGAAGTCGGCCACAGTAACTGAGCCCTCGGTGTCGTTGGAACGCGGACGCGTCGGCGTGGACCGTGGAGTGTTTGTGCTCGTCGCCACCAGTGATGGCAGGTTCTTCGACCGCGACTTCATCACCCCCGGCGAGACCAAGCGGTACAGGAGACTTGAACAGCAACTCGCCCGCACCCAGCGTGGGTCGAATCGGCGGAAAGCGTGCCGGGCGAAGATGAGGGCCATCATGCGCACCGTCCGCGATCGCCGTCAGGACTTCCACGCTCGGACGGCCCGCCGCGTCGTCGATGCCAATGCCCTCGTGGTTCTCGAAGACCTCAACGTCGCGGGCATGACCGCCAGCGCCAGGGGGACCGTGGCCGAGCCCGTCACACACGTACGGCAGAAGGCCGGACTCAACCGCGCCATTCTCGACAAGGGCCGGCACTCCTTCGAACTCGCGGTCCGCAACCGCGCCCGTCACACGGGTGCACAGGTGCGCACTGTGAATCCTGCCTACACATCGGTCACGTGCCCCGCCTGCGGACACGCGCATCCGGACAACCGCGAGAGCCAAGCGAAGTTCGTATGCGGAGTCTGCGGTCACCTGGAACACGCCGACACGTTGGCCGCGAAGAACATCTTGGCCCGCGGGCATGCGGGTCACAGGGCGTGGAGACCTCGGCGCCAGCCGGTCCGTGAAGCGCCAACCAGCGCGAAACCGCGAGGAATTAGCGCTCCGACCACTGAGTTCGGAATCCCTGTGGCCTCGGCCGCCGGGAGGATCGTCAAGTCCGTCGGATGAGACGTGATCGGCGTCTCACGACATGAGACGTGAAACGCGTTACTAAGCAGTCACACAACCCCTCACGACCGCTAAGGTCCGCCGGAGAGGCCCATACACGAGGGACACGTAAACAGCGCGTCAGGGGAGTCGCACAGTGGCACGGAAGCTTGCCGTCATCGGAGCCGGCCTGATGGGTTCCGGCATCGCACAGGTCTCTGCCCAGGCGGGCTGGGACGTCGTACTGCGCGATGTCACCGACGAAGCGCTCACCCGTGGCACCGACGGCATCAAGGCCTCGTACGACAGGTTCGTGAGCAAGGGCAAGCTCGCCGAGGCCGATGCCGAGGCCGCTCTCGGGCGGATCACCGCTACCACCGACCTCGACGCGGTCGGCGACGCGGACATCGTCGTCGAGGCCGTGTTCGAGAAGCTGGAGGTCAAGCACGAGATCTTCCGCGCGCTCGACAAGATCGCGCGCGACGACGCCGTGCTCGCCTCCAACACCTCCGCCATCCCCATCACCAAGATCGCCGCCGTGACCGACCGCCCGGACCGGGTCGTCGGTGCGCACTTCTTCTCGCCGGTGCCGATGATGCAGCTCTGCGAGCTGGTCCGCGGCTACAAGACGAGCGACGAAACCCTCGCCACCACGCGGGAGTTCGCCGAGTCCGTCGGCAAGACCTGCATCGTCGTCAACCGGGATGTCGCCGGTTTCGTGACGACCCGGCTGATCTCGGCGCTCGTCGTCGAGGCGGCCAAGCTGTACGAGTCCGGTGTCGCCACCGCGGAGGACATCGACCTCGCCTGCAAGCTCGGCTTCGGGCACGCCATGGGCCCGCTGGCCACCGCCGACCTCACCGGGGTCGACATCCTGCTGCACGCCACCAGCAACATCTACACCGAGTCCCAGGACGAGAAGTTCGCTCCTCCGGAGCTGATGCGCCGGATGGTTGACGCCGGTGACATCGGCCGTAAGAGCGGGCAGGGCTTCTACAAGCACTGAGCGGGAATCAGCAGTCGTAGACGGAAGTAGTCAGCAGCACCTCAGCAGTAGTCAACAGGCACGAAAACCGCACGAACCCCTCAGGCATCACCCTGTGGGGTGAATTGGGTATCGGTTCGCTCACAGACGGCAACCTGGCCGCCCCTCAGGCAGTCAGACGTTGCATCACTTACCGACGCGGAGCACGACAACGCACTCACGGGGAGCGTATATGTACATCAGGGGCGACCACGCCGAGCTGGTCGTCGGGGGCCGCCTCGACGTTCGCAGCGCGGCGGACGCCCGTACGGTCCTGCACACGGCCGTCGACACCGGCGTCGGCGATCTCGTGCTGGACCTGTCCGAGCTGGACTCCTGGGACGCCACCGGCCTCGGGGTGATCATGGGAGCCCACCGACGGTGCGGGCGGTGCGGCCGACGGCTGGTGCTGCGCGACGTACCACCGCAGATGCAGCGCCTGCTGGTGGCCACCCGGCTGCACCGGATCCTGGCGATCGAGGGTGGTATCGGGGTGGAGTCGCTGCCCAGAGTGTGAAACGCAGGGTGTGAACGCCCTGTGTGAAACGCGCGTTGCGCACAATCCTCACGAGACTGTGACGTCTCGGACGGCGCGGTACCCCGGACTGTCGTAGATACTGTGCGAAGGTTTAGGGTTCGGTCGCCCGCTGCCTGACATCCCACGAGCGGGCCCGGACCAGAAGCGACAGCGCAGTGTGCAGCAAGGCCGGGAGGGGCCTGGGTCTTGCGACCCGCACACGACGCTTTTGGGGGGCTTGAACCTTATGGACCCGAACAACCAGGGCTCCGAGGAGTACGGCCACGACGCCGACGGCACCACGCCGCGTCAGCGCCCGCCTCGCGACGCCCTCACATCCGACTTCGGCCAGCACACACCCGCGCTCGCCCGCACGGCGCAGCTCGTCTCGGGCGACTACCTGCTCACGATCAACCCGGTCGACGGCAGCGAGATAGAGATCTGCCCACCCGGTGAACGGCCCGGCCGGCCCGCCAAGCTCACCGCGGCCGAGCGCGCCGAGATCACCCGCGCGGCCACACCACCCGTACCGCCCGGGCCCGCGCAGCCCGAACTCCCGCTCCTGGAGCGCGACGGCGAGCGCGAACGGCTGGTGCGGCTGCTGGCCCGCGGCCGTTCCGTACGCCTCACAGGGCCGCCCGGCTCCGGCCGCACCACGCTCCTCGACGCCGTCGCCGGAGACTGCGCGGACCTCGCGCCCGACGGCGTGGTCCGTCTCAGCGGCCTCCGCCGCACCCCGACCGACCTCCTCTACGACCTCTTCTACGCCGTCTACAGCGCACCTCTGTACCGGCCGGAACCGGACGAACTGCTCACCCTCGTCCGGGAGGCCGGCGCGGTCGTCGTCCTCGACGACGTGGAGTTCGGCGGCGCCGCGCTCGACGAACTCATCGACGCGACCCCCGAGTGCGCCTTCCTGATCAGCGCCACCCCCGACGTTCCCGCGCCGTCCGCCGACGCGCTGATCGAGGAGCTGTTCCTCGACGGCCTCGACCGGGCCGGTGGCCTGGAGTTGCTGGAGCGTGCCGTCGGCCGTGTCCTCACCGAGGAGGAGGCCAACTGGGCCGGTGACCTCTGGTTCGAGTCCGAGGGCCTGCCTCTGCGGTTCGTCCAGGCGGGCGCCCTGCTCAGGCAGCGCGACGGCCTGCGCGCCAGCGCCGACGCCTTCGACGAGTTCGGCGTCTTCCAGGACATCCCGGTCGACGCGCCCTTCGACTCCGGCGACGAACACGACGTACCGCTGCCCTCGCTCGCCGAGGGTGCCGCGCCCGCGCCGCTGCTCGCCTCCCGGCTCAGCGAGTCCGCGCGGGAGACCCTGCGCTTCGCCGTCGCGCTCGGCGGTGAGGTGCCCCACCAGGCGCATCTGCCGGCGCTCGTCGACGACGCCCACGCGGACGCCGCCCTCGGCGAGCTGCTCGGCTGTGCGCTGGTCTCCCCGGTCGGCTCGCACTACCGCCTCGCGGCCGGGGTGCAGACCCAGCTGGAGGCCGCCGGGTACGGCGAGCGCGCCCAGGAACGGGCGATCAGCGCCGCCCAGCACTACGCCTGGTGGGCCGGGCACCCCTCCGTGACCCCCGAGCGGGTCTGCGCGGAGGCCGACGCCCTGCTGGCCGCCCTCGACGTGCTCGTGCCGGTCACGGTGCCGCCGGGGGAGGACGAGGAGAGTACGGCCGTACAGCTGGCCCGCACCGCGGCGCCCGCCTTCGCGGCCGGTCTGTACTGGAGCGCCTGGGAACGCGTCCTGCGTGCGGGTGCCGAGGCCGCCCGGCTCGCCGGAGAGGTCGCGGAACAGGCCTACTTCCACCACGAATTGGGCATTCTCGCGCTCTGCGGCGAACAACTCGACCTGGCCCGTGCCGAGCTGGAGTCCGCCATCGGCCTGCGCGGCGCCCTCGCCGACAAGCGCGGCACGGTCGCGGGCCGCCGCGCCCTCACCCTGGTCGCCGACCGGGCGGGCGACACCCCCGGCCTCGGCTCAGGCCCGGTCTCCACGGCGGGCGAGGAGGTGCCGGACGCGCGGTACGAGGAGTCGGCGTCGCCGCCCGGCGGGGTCCCGGCCGTCTTCGGCGCCGCGGGCTATCCGCCGCTGCAGCCGTCGCCCTCCGGTTCCGGTTCGGCCTCCGGTTACGGGTCCGGATCCGGTGACTTCCCGGCGACGGTCATCACACCCCGGTCCGGGGGCGGCGGGGCGCACAAGGCCTCGGGCCTCCAGCGGCTCGTCGGCGGTGCCCGGCGCAACCTCGTGGCCGTCGGCGCGGGCGCCCTGCTCGCGGCGGTGCTCGGCACGGTGGTGACGCTGGGGGCGACCTCGAACCCCAACGACGCGCCGTCCGACCAGGTGGGCGTCAACCCGTCCGCCAGCGCGGGCAACGACGACGACAGCCTCGGCGCCGACAAGGCCGACAACGGCGACAGCGACAGCAACGGCGACACCGGCACGGCCACCAGCCGCCCGACCGACCCGGGCCCCGACGGCACCTGGGGCACGTCGGACGACCCGACACCGCCGGCCTCGGGGGGCCAGGAGCCTTCGGACGATCCGACGGGGACGAAGACGCCGGGTGGTGGAACCGGTGGGGGCGGTGGCGGTACGGGGACCACGACCCCGTCGGACGACCCGACGACGACCGAGCCCACCGACGATCCGACGACCTCGGAACCGACGGACGACCCGACGACGACCGAGCCGACGGACGACCCGACGACCACGGAGCCGACGGACGACCCGACGACATCGCCCGAGCCCTCGACCCCGGAGACCACGGCCTCGGCCAGCGGCCCGGCGTCCAGCCCGGCCGAGACCGCGAGCGAGCAGGAGAGCGCCCCGGCCGACGACACCAGCGCCCCCGCGACGACGACGTCCAGCGAGGCGTCGGTGATCTGACAGCGCGGGCCCAGCAGTTCGGCGTACACGCGAGAAGGGCCGGTCCGCCGAGGACAGCAACAGCACCTTCTCCCTCGCCAAGGGCGACTGCTTCAACTCCCTGGACGGCTCCCTGGAGGGCTACGCGTACGACGTCGAC
>NZ_JBSFDA010000037.1:0-72617 GCF_053593675.1 Streptomyces sp. NPDC002156
GTCCGGCGTTTGAGGACAAGGCCGTTCAGGCCGAAAGGGGGGTCTGGGGGCGCAGCCCCCAGGGATGGGACGGGTAGGGGCGGCGGGGGCGAAAGAAATCAGCCCGCCACCCGCGCGCCACCCGCCATGTACGTCCGCCGCAAAAACCTCTTCAGCGTCTTCGTCTCGAACTGGACCACCGAGACACCACCCGCCGAGTGGAACTCGACCACCGCCTGGACCCGGCCGCACGGCCACACCCGGACCTCGCCAGTGCCCGTAGGCGCCCGCAGGCCCTCCTCCAAGAGGGCTCGCGAGAACGTCCACTCGTGCGGCCCGGGCAACCCGATCCGCACCGCCCGCGGATCCGCCTCCGGGTCGTAGCGCAGGACCACAGGAACCGCGTCGCGATCGTCGTCCTGGGTGTCCGTGACGATATGGGCTCGGGCGTACTGCTCGACTGCGGACATCGGACGGCCCCTTACGCTGCGTGACCTGTGCAGAAGCTGTGAATCCACTTCTTCTCCAATGTCGCACATTTTCCCGATCGCGCCTCAGATTGCTCTCGCCTCGCTCTTGCAAGGAGTTCGCAACAAGCCACTATTATCGAACGGTGCATGTGCCTGATGGATTCATCAACGCCCCCGTCTCCGTAGCGGCCGGAGTCGTCGCCGCCGGCGCCGTAGCCGTGAGCCTGCGCGGCGCCCGGCGCGAGCTGGACGAACGGACCGCGCCGCTCGCCGGTCTGGTGGCCGCGTTCATCTTCGCCGTGCAGATGCTGAACTTCCCGGTCGCGGCCGGGACCAGCGGACATCTGCTCGGCGGTGCGCTCGCGGCGATACTCGTGGGCCCCTACACCGGGGTCCTCTGCGTGTCCGTCGTACTCCTCATGCAGGGCATCCTCTTCGCGGACGGCGGCCTGACCGCGCTCGGCGTGAACATCACGGTCATGGCCGTCGTGACGAGCGTCGTCGCCTACGCCACCTTCCGCGGACTGGTGAAGGTGCTGCCCAAGAAGCGCCGTTCGGTCACCGTCTCCGCCTTCGTCGCCGCGGCGATCTCCGTACCGGCCGCCGCGTTCGCCTTCACGCTCGTCTACGCGATCGGCGGCACGACGGACGTACCGATCGGGCGGGTCCTCACCGCCATGGTCGGTGTGCACGTCCTGATCGGGCTCGGCGAGGCCGCGATCACCGCGTTCACGGTCGGCGCCGTCATCGCCGTACGGCCGGACCTCGTCCACGGCGCCCGGGGCCTCACCCAGAAGCTCCAACTGCGCGTGAACGGCGAGCTGGTCGACGCGGCCCCGGAACAGCCGGAGCCCGCCCTCACCCCCGCCCCCTCCCACCGCACCCGCAACGTCTGGCTCACCGGCCTCGCCGCCTCCCTCGTCCTCGCCGGTGTCGTCAGTTTCTACGCCTCCGCCAGCCCCGACGGCCTGGAGAAAGTCGCCGCCGACAAGGGCATCGACGCCAAGGTCGAGGAGCACGCCGCCGCCGACTCCCCGCTCGCCGACTACGGCGTCGAGGGCATCAGCGACGGACGGCTGTCCGGTGGCCTCGCCGGTGTGATCGGCGTCGGCGTCACGGTCGTCGCCGGGACCGGTGTCTTCTGGGCGGTGCGCAGGCGCCGTACGGATGAGGACCCCTCGGCCGCCGCCACCCCCACCGCGAGCGTCTGACATGGGTGCGGGGCACGCCCACCGGCTCTACCGGCACGCCCACTCACCCGTCCACGCACTCCCGCCGCACACCAAGCTCGCCGCCGCCTTCGCCTTCGTGATCGTGGTCGTGTCCACGCCCCGGGAGGCGGTGTGGGCCTTCGCCGCATACGCCGTGCTCCTGGCCGGCGTGGCCCGCGCCGCCCACATACCCGCCGCCTTCCTCCTCAAGCGGCTGCTGATCGAGGTGCCCTTCGTCGCCTTCGCCGTGCTCATGCCGTTCGTGGCGGAGGGCGAGCGGGTCGAGGTACTGGGGATGTCACTCAGCGTCAGCGGGCTCTGGGGCGCCTGGAACGTCCTCGCCAAGGGCACCCTCGGCGTCGCCACCTCCGTACTCCTCGCCTCCACCACCGAACTGCGCGCCCTCCTCCTCGGGCTCCAGCGACTCAAACTGCCTCCGCTGCTCGTGCAGATCGCCTCCTTCATGATCCGGTACGGCGATGTCATCGCGGATGAGATGCGGCGGATGCGGATCGCCCGGGAGTCCAGGGGCTTCGAGGCGAGCGGCGTGCGGCACTGGGGGGTCCTGGCGAAGTCCGCCGGGGCGCTGTTCATCCGGTCGTACGAGCGGGGTGAGCGCGTGTATCTGGCCATGGTCAGCCGGGGGTACGCCGGTTCCATGCCCGTCATCGACGAGGTGACCGCGTCCCGGGCACAGTGGTCGTACGCCTTCGCCCTGCCGGTCGCCGCGCTTGTCGTCTGTCTGTTGGGATGGACCCTGTGACAACCTCACCCTCACCCTCACTTGAAGTGGCCGGGCTCGCCTACGCCTACCCCGACGGCCACCAGGCCCTCTTCGGCGTCGACTTCTCCGTCGGGCGCGGTGAGCGGGTGGCGCTGCTCGGGCCGAACGGGGCAGGCAAGACGACCCTCGTGCTGCATCTCAACGGCATCCTCAGCGCGGGCGCGGGGACGGTCACCGTGGCCGGACTGCCCGTCGGCAAGCGGCACATGGCCGAAATCCGACGCAAGGTCGGGATCGTCTTCCAGGACCCCGACGACCAGCTCTTCATGCCGACCGTCAGGGAAGACGTCGCCTTCGGGCCCGCTGCGGCGGGTATGAAGGGCGAGGAGCTCGAACAGCGCGTCCGTACGGCCCTCGACCTGGTCGGGATGGTCGACTTCGCCGACCGGCCGCCGCACCATCTCTCCTTCGGGCAACGGCGCCGGGTGGCCGTGGCGACCGTGCTCGCGATGGAGCCCGAGATCCTCGTCCTCGACGAGCCGTCGTCCAACCTCGACCCCGCCTCGCGCCGCGAACTGGCCGACATCCTGCGGTCGTTGGACGTCACCGTCCTCATGGTCACGCACGATCTGCCGTACGCCCTGGAGCTGTGCCCGCGCGCGCTGATCCTCAGCGAGGGCGTCATCGCCGCCGACGGCCCCACCGGCGAACTCCTCGCCGACGACGCCCTGATGAGCGCGCACCGCCTGGAGTTGCCGTTCGGTTTCGACCCGCGTTCCGTGCCCGCCCGCACCCCGTGACATCCCCTCGATCCGTGACAATGGGCGCGTGATCGAACAAGAGGACGCGCACGACGATATGGACAGCCCCGGGTCGCCGCGCCTCGACGACCAGTTGTGCTTCGCGCTGTACGCGGCCCAGCGCGCGGTGACCGCCGCCTACCGTCCGCTCCTGGACGAGCTGGGCCTCACCTACCCGCAGTACCTGGTGCTGCTGGTCCTGTGGGAGCGCGGCGAGGTGACCGTGAAGGAGCTGGGCACCGCCCTGTGCCTCGACTACGGCACGGTCTCGCCGCTGCTCAAGCGGCTGGAGGCGGCGGGGCTGGTCCGCCGGGAGCGGTCGGCGCTGGACGAGCGGTCGGTGTCCGTCGGCGTCACCGGGCGCGGCGCGGAACTCCGGGAGCGCGCGGCGCTCGTACCGGGCGCGCTGCTCGCAGCGACGGAGCTGAGCGGGGGCGAGGTCGCGCGACTGCGGGGCGAGCTGTGGGAGCTGGCGGAACGGGCGCAAGGGGCCGCGGACCGGGCCCGCCGCTGACCTGAGGTTACCCGCGGTTTCTACCCCCGGGTAATGAGCGCATCCCTACCGGCCGGTACCTTGTGCACGATGTAATTGACGCAGTTGTTTTTGGGGGAGGTTTTGCAGTGACCGACGAAGGTACGGCTGTCGACACTCGTCCGACGAAGATCATGTACGTCGCCGAGGCCACCGCCCACGGCGGCCGGGACGGTGAGATCACGAGCCAGGACGGCCAGATCGCGCTGAAGGTCGCGATGCCGCCCGCGCTGGGCGGCGACGGCAACGGCACCAACCCCGAGCAGCTGTTCGCGGCCGGCTACAGCTCCTGCTTCCACAACGCGCTGGTCCTGGTCGGCCGCCGCGAGGGCTTCGACCTGTCCGGCTCCACGGTCGCCGCGAAGGTCGGCATCGGCCCGAACAAGCAGCGCGGCTACGGCCTCGCGGTCGCCCTGAGCGTCTCGCTGCCGGTCCTGGACCAGGACATCGCGGCGAAGCTGGTCGACGCGGCGCACATGGTCTGCCCGTACTCGAACGCCACCCGCGACAACATCGATGTGACGATCATCCTGGGCTGATCTCCTGGGCCGAGGAATCGCCGGCGGGTGAGTGCGCGTTACCCCCGCGTGGACTTGAACGTGGACGTACATGGCACGGTGACCGAGGGCTTCGAGCCGGTCAGGGACGCGTTCGTACGGAACTTCGCGACCGGCGGCGAGCGCGGCGCCGCCGTCACCGTGTACCGGGACGGGCACCGGGTCGTCGACCTGTGGGCCGGTACCCGCGACGTGGACGGCGACGCACCCTGGGAGCAGGGCACCGCGCAGATCGTGCGCTCGGCGACGAAGGGCGTCGCCGCCGCCGTACTGCTGATGCTGGCCCAGCGCGGCGAGCTGGACCTGGATGCTCCCGTCGGCGAGTACTGGCCCGAGTTCAAGGCGGCGGGCAAGGAGCGGACTCTCGTACGGCACCTGCTCTCGCACCGCGCGGGCGTCCCCGTGCTCGACCGGCCGCTCACGCCCGCGCAGGCCATCGACCCCGCCCTCGGCGCGGCGGCGGTCGCCGCCCAGGCACCGGTCTGGGCGGCGGGCACGGACCACGGGTACCACGCACAGACGTACAGCTGGCTGACCGCCGAACTCGTACGGCGGGTCAGTGGCCGTCCGATCGGCGAGTGGGTCGCGACGGAGATCGCGGGCCCGGCCGGGCTCGACCTCTGGATCGGGCTGCCGGAGGCGGAGGCCGAGGCGGGGCGCGTGGGCCGGGTCGGGCGGGTCCCCACGCCGGAGACTCCGGAGTCGGGGGCCCTCAAGACGCGCCCCAAGCGTTCCGTCGCCGCCGCCTACGCCGACCCGGAGTCCCTCACCAGCCGCGCCTTCGCCGCGATCACCCCGCTCCCGGACGAGAACGACCCCGCGTACCGGGCCGCCGCCCTGCCCGCCTCCAACGGCATCGCCACGTCCGACGGACTCGCCCGCTTCTACGCCTCCCTGATCGGCCAAGTCGACGGCGGGACACGGCTGTTCACCCCGGCGACGGTCGAACTGGCCCGGCGCGAGGAATCCGCCGGGCCGGACCGCGTCCTGGTGATCGGCACCCGCTTCGGCCTCGGCTACATGCTCCACGGCACCGCCTCGCCGCTCCTGTCCCCCGGCTCGTTCGGCCACCCCGGCCGCGGTGGCGCCCTGGGCTTCGCCGACCCCGAGTCGGGCACCGCCTTCGGCTACGTCACGAACGGCCTCCGCAAGAGCGTGACGGCGGATGCGCGGGCGCAGGCGTTGGTTCGGGGCGTGCGGGTGGCGTTGCAGGGGCTGCAGACGGGGCTGTAGGGGGCCGCGGGGCAGGCAGACCCAGCAGCCAGGTTTGCCTACCCGAGACCCAGCGAACGCGACGTCCGCCCCGACGCCTCGTCGATCTCGTCGTGCGCCTTCGTCAGCAGCTTCATCGCCAGTTCGTTGAGGGCGCGCGCCCCGGCGATCTCCTCGCCGACGCGCGGCTGGTTCTCGTCGGACCGGTGACGGCTGGCGTAGCCGTGGGCCCGTACCTCGCTCCCGTCCGCGAGCCGTACGAGCGCCGCGGCCCTCGTGCGCTGCTCGTCCTCTTCGAACTCCAGCTCGACATGCCATCCCACTGCGGTGTGCGTCATGACGATCACCTCCGGTACCGGTACCGCTGATTCCAGGGTGCTCCTGTCGGTCGCCGCACGCACGCCCGTTGTGTGACGTTCGTCGCGATGACCCTACTTACTGTGTCCTCGGGCCTCCCACCGTGCTCTGCTGAAAGCTTCCCGACACCAAGGAGTTGTCGTGCCCCATACCTCGCGCCGCCGCCATCCCCACGGCAGCCGTTAACGGGCCACGGGCACGTACCCACCCATGCGCTGCTGTCTCTCCGCTCCCCTGGCCGCCCTGGCGGCGTTCCCCTCCCCCCGCGACCTGGCCCGTTCCGGCGCGCTCCTCACGCCCGCCGTGCTCCGCTCCGCGCTCGCCGCACGCCGGGAGCGGCTCGCCCACCCCGACACCGTGACGGCCCTCAACCTGGAGCTGGTCACGCTCACCGAGGACCGCGCCGTCATCACCTGGTACACGGCCGTGCCCGGCACCGACGACGGCTTCGGACACCTGGTCCCGGCGGTCACCGAGGGCGAGGTCGTGTACGGCACCCACCCCGCGCACCTCGACCGCACGGCGGCGGAGGACCACCCGACGGCCCACCACTACGTGGAGCTGACAGACCTGGAGCCGGGCCAGACGTACTACTACCGGGCCCGTTCGCGGGGCAGGGCGGCCACCCCGACCCCGCTGCACCTGGTCCGGGGCAACGCGGTGGGTACATCCCTCCACGGCTTGGGCTCGCACGGCGGCCCGTACTCCTTCACGACCCCCCAGCCGCCCCCCGGCCGCCATCTCCTCTCCATCGCGCTCTGCAACGACCTGCACCTCGGCGAGACGACGGCGGGCCTGGTGGCCGGCGTACCGATGCTGCGCGGCGTCTCGCAGCAGCCCGGCCTGGACCCGTACCCGGAGATCATGAGCCGGGCGATGGTCGAGGAGGCGCATCGACGCGGAGCGGACGTACTTCTCGCGGCCGGGGACATCTCGGCGGCCGGCGCACCCCGGGACCTGGCCGAGGCCCGCCGCATCCTGGACGGCTTCGGCACCCATGGACGGGACTACTTCGTCGTACGGGGCAACCACGACCGCCCGAGACACCCCGACGACTCGTTCCGCGAGTCCTTCCGCGACGGTTTCCTGGGCGGCGCCGACGGCCTCGGCTACTTCGCACGCGACCTGGGCGGGCTGCGCCTGATCGGCCTGGACACGTACGAGAAGAGCGGCAACGGCGGCGACGCGGGCGGCCTGAGCCCGGAACAACTGGCATGGTTCAGAACCCAGTTGAGGACGGACCGCGACCAGCCGACGCTCGTCTTCGGCCACCACCCGTTGACGACAAGGGACTCGGTGTTCCCGATGGGCCGCGGCCAGCGCCTGGACCGCGCCCAGGCGCGCTCGATCGTCGACGCGTACGCCTCCGCCCCGGGCGTCTTCCTGCACCACGCGGGCCACACCCACCGCAACAAGCGCACGGCACTGACCAGCGCGCCGCACGTGACCCAGCAGGAGGTCAGCGCGGTGAAGGACTACCCGGGCGGCT
This sequence comes from Streptomyces sp. NPDC002156, assembly GCF_053593675.1. NCBI lineage: Bacteria > Bacillati > Actinomycetota > Actinomycetes > Kitasatosporales > Streptomycetaceae > Streptomyces > Streptomyces sp. NPDC002156. The sequence goes on from NZ_JBSFDA010000037.1 coordinate 7,332, forward strand.
TCTGCCTGCTCCGGATCCACACCGGCGGCTACGCCCTCAACTACTACAAGAACAGCAGCGTCCCGGCCCGCGCCTGGGTCGAACGCAGCCGCCGCACGGCAGGCGGCCTCTGGCCCCACCACGCCTTCGGCCGCGCGGTGACCGACCGCAACAGCATGCGCCTCCACGACCTGTCCGGCGTACGTGCTTACATGCCCGCGTGACAGCCGACAGCCCAGCGGCAGCAGCTCTGTTCCGTATCCGCCCCCGCACGGAGGCCGACCTGGAAGCGTGCGTACGCGTACTGGCGACGGTCCACGAGCGGAACGCGTACCCCCTCAACTGGCCGCAGGACCCGCCCACTTGGCTGACGCCACGCTCACTGCTCACGGCGTGGGTGGCAGAGGAGGGAAAGAAGGTGGTCGGCCACATCGTCCTGTCCCGCAGCGAGGAGGGCGACGCGGCGGCGGCCCTGTGTACCGGGGGCCCGACGGCCGTGATCAACCGCCTGTACGTAGATCCGGCGGCCCGGGGTCGCGGGGTCGGCGCGGCGCTGATGACCCGGGCGGTGACAGACGCCAACTCCCGTGCCCTGCACCCGGTCCTGGACGTGGCGTCGACGGACACAGCGGCGGCGGCCCTGTACGAGCGGCTGGGCTGGACGCTGCTGGCGGCGGAGGTGGAGCAGGAGTGGGGGCCGGGGCAGCGGGTGAAGGTCCGCTGCTATGCGGCACCGACACCCGACCCGCTCAGAAAAAGACCAGGCAGGAATGGGCAGGCATCCGCCGGGGTTTGCCCCGACATGACCTCCGACTCCGACCAGCGCACGATCACCAACCCGCCCGCCCTGCACGACCCGACACCCTTCGGCTACAGCCACGTGGTGTCGGCACCCGGCGAACCCGTGTACATCGGCGGCCAGTACGCCTCGGACGCCACCGGCGCCCCCGTCCCCGGCGACTTCGCCGCCCAGGTGGAGCTGGCCTTCGACCGGCTGCGTTCGGCACTCGAAGGGGCCGGCCTCGGCTACGAACACGTCGTCCGGCTGGGCACGTTCATCGTCGACCACGACCTCGGCAAGCTGGAGACCCTCGGCAAGGCGCTGCACGCCCGCTTCGGCGACCGGCTGCCGGCACAGACACTGAGCGGTGTCGCCTCGCTGGCCCTGCCGGGGATGCTGTTCGAGGTGGACGCGGTGGCGATCCGCCCGTAGGGGGCCGGGGTGCCGCCGCCTAACCGGCGTGCAGCATCAGCCCGATCCCGATGACCAGCAGTCCGGCGGCGGCGATACGCGAAGCCCCGAACCGCTCCTTGAAGAACACGGCTCCGATGGCCGCGCCCACGATGATCGAGGATTCCCTGAGGGCAGCGATCGGCGCCAGTTCGGCTTTGGTCTGGGCCCACAGCACAAGCCCGTACGCCGCCACGGACAGCGCGGCCCCGAGCAGCCCGACCCCGGCGAACGGCCGTACCTTCGCGAGGAATTGACCCCGCCAGCGGTACAAGGCATAGGCGGGGATGGCGATGCCCTCAAGAGCCATCAGCCAGGCGATATAGCCGAGCGCGGACCCCGACGCCCGTACCCCCAACCCGTCGACGACGGTGTACGCGGCGATGGACAGCCCGGTCGCCAACGCGGCCCCGATCGCCGCCCAGTTGGGCCGCCGCCCGCGCAGCCCCCACAGCGCGACCCCGGTAAGTCCCGCGCAGGACAAGGCGATTCCGGCTGCAGCCCAGCCGTCGGGCACCTCGTGCGCGAAGACGGCGGCGAGCAGGGTGACGACGAGGGGCGCGGTGCCGCGCGCGATCGGATACGCCTGCCCGAAGTCACCGAGCCGGAACGACCGCATGAGCAGCACGAAGTAGACGAGGTGGACGACGGCCGAGACGGCCAGATACGGCCACGCGCCGACGGCGGGAAAGGGCACGAACGGCACGGCGAGCAGCCCGATCAGCATTCCGCCACCGGCGATGAGCGTGAACCCGACCAGCTTGTCGGTGATGCGGTGCGCGAGCGCGTTCCAGGAGGCATGGGTGACGGCGGCGAGCAGTACGGCGGCGGTGACGGTCGGGGTCACGAAGCCGCCGACTCCCGCACATCGACGAGGGTGGCTCCGGCGTGGGCGATCAGCGCCTTCGGCTCCATGGGGAACACGGTGTACGGGGTGCCGGCGGCGGCCCAGACGAGGTCGTGCTCCAGCAGCGAACGATCGGCGAGCACAGCTGTCCTGGTCCGGTGCCCGAAGGGCGGTACGCCTCCGATGGCGTACCCGGTGGTCTCCCGTACGACGTCCACCTTGGCGCGGGTGACCTTCGCGGCGCCGAGTTCACGCCGGACGAGCTCGACGTCGACGCGGGAGGCCCCGTCCATGAGGACGAGCACCGGAACCCCGTCGGCGGAGAAGATCAGCGACTTGCAGATCTGGCTCAACTGACACCCGATCGCGGCAGCGGCCTCGGCAGCGGTACGCGTCTCGTCGGGGAACCGCCGGATACGGGAGGTGAGTTCACCGAGCCCCAGTTGTTCGAGGGCCTCGGCGAAACGGGGGGACGTGGTCATGCCCGGCACGTTAGCGGGCGGACAGATGCATCACGAACGAATTCCGGTCAGCCGTACGCCCACGTCATGAAAGAAGCCGGTGAGGGCTCCCCGTCCCCACGGGGCCCTCACCGGCCGGCTTTTCTCGGGCGCGGTACGTCAGGAGACGCGGTGCGTCAGGCTCGTACCAGCTCCCTGTCCTCGTCCTTCGGGCGGTTTTCGTCGTCCAGGGCGCGCAGGCCCTCGCCCTCCACGTCGACGTTCGGCAGGGCGCGGTCCAGCCACTTCGGGAGCCACCAGGCCTTCTTGCCCAGCAGGGCCAGTACGGCCGGGACGATCGCCATGCGGACCACGAACGCGTCGAAGAAGACCGCGATCGCCAGGCCGAAGCCGATCATTTTGATCATCGACTCGCTGGAGCTGATGAAGCCGCCGAAGACGGCCATCATGATGACCGCGGCGGCGGCCACGACCCGGGCGCTGTGCCTGAAGCCGGTCACCACGGCCTCGGTCGGGGACTCGCCGTGGACGTACGCCTCGCGCATCCGGGTCACGAGGAACACCTCGTAGTCCATCGCGAGACCGAAGACCACGCCGACCATGAAGATCGGCATCATCGACATGATCGGGCCGGTCTCCTCCACGCCGATCAGGCCGCTCAGCCAGCCCCACTGGAAGACCGCCACCACGGCGCCGAGTGCGGCGAGCACGCTGAGCAGGAAGCCCAGCGCCGCCTTCAGCGGGACCAGGATCGAGCGGAAGACCACGATCAGGAGGAGGAAGGCGAGGCCCACGACCAGGCCCAGATACGGGATCAGGGCGTCGTTGAGCTTCTGCGAGAAGTCGATGTTCATCGCGGTCGTGCCGGTGACCAGGACGTTCGCGCCCGTGTCGGCCTTGACGTCGGCGCCCTCGGCACGGATGGCGTGCACCAGGTCCTCGGTCTGCGTCGAGGACGGCTTGGAGTCCGGGATCACGGTGATCGTCGCGGTGTCGCCGGCCTTGTTGAAGGCGGCCGGGCTGACCGACACGACGTCGTCGATGCCCTTGATCCGGTCGGTCAGCGCGTCGGCGTCGGCCTTCGGGTCGGCGCTGCCGGCCGCGTCGTACACGACCATCAGCGGGCCGTTGAAGCCGGGGCCGAAGCCCTCCGAGAGGAGGTCGTAGGCGCGGCGCTGCGTCGTGGACGTCGGCTGCGAGCCGTCGTCGGGCAGGCCCAGCTCCAGCTGTGTGGCCGGGACCGCGATCGCGCCCAGACCGAGCACACCGAACAGCAGGACGGCGACCGGCCGACGGATGACGAAACTCGCCCAGCGCGCACCCATGTTGGGCTTCGCCGGCCCCTCCGGCGCGGCACCCTTCTTCTTGCTCTTCTTGCTCTTCTTCTCGCCCGCCGGCTGCACCTTCCGGCCCGCGTATCCGAGCAGCGCCGGGACCATCGTCAGTGCGATGAGTACGGCGACCACGACCGTGCCCGCCGCCGCGAGGCCCATCTTGGTCAGCATCGGGACGTTGACGACCGCGAGGCCCGCCAGAGCGATCACGACCGTGAGGCCCGCGAAGACCACCGCCGAACCGGCGGTGCCGGTGGCCCGGCCTGCCGCTTCCTCGCGGTCGCGGCCCTCGGCCAGTTCGCTGCGGTAGCGGGAGACGATGAACAGCGCGTAGTCGATACCGACCGCGAGGCCGATCATCAGGGCCAGCGTGGAGGTCGTGTCGCCCAGGTCGAGCGCCTTGGCGAGGGCGGTGATCGTGGAGACACCGATCCCGACGCCGATGATCGCGGTCAGCAGCGGCAGCCCGGCGGCGACCATGGAACCCAGGGTGATGACGAGGACGACCGCGGCGATGGCGAGGCCGATGATCTCGCCGACCGCTCCCGGGTCGGCCGCGGCCTGGAGCGCGTCACCGCCGACGTCGACGGTCAGCCCGGTGGCCCGGGCCTCGTCGCCGGCCTTCTCCAGGGCGTCCTTGGTCGAGTCCGTCAACTCCATGCCGGGAAGCTCGTACTTCACCGAGGTGTAGGCGACCGACCCGTCCTTGCTGACGGCGTTCGTCGTGAACGGGTCGGTGACGGAGACGACCTCGGAGCCGTCGCTCAGTTGCTTGACGGTCTTCGCGACGGTCGCCTTGTTGTCGGCGTCCGTCATCTTCTCGCCCTCGGGCGCCTTGAAGACGATGCGCCCGGTCGCTCCGTCGGCGCTGGCGCCGGGGAAACGCTGTTCCAGCAGGTCGAAGGCCTTCTGGGCCTCCGTACCCGGTATGGAGAAGGAGGTGGTGCCGGCGGCGGGCGCGCTGGCCGCGCCGACTCCCGCGAGCGTCAGCAGCGCCACCCAGATCAGGGCGACGAAATGCCGTCGCCTGAAGGCGAGCCGGCCGAGTTTGTAGAGGAACGTGGCCACTGGGGCGTACTCCCGGTCAGGTCGTTGAGGTGCAAATGGGCAGGGTTGATCGGCCTGTTGGGGGGCAGGGGTGATCAGCCCGACGACGTGAGCGGTCGCGTCAGGTGCAAGTGGGGTCGTTCACAGGGGTGTCGGGGCCGCCCCGCGGATGGTGCGGGCGGACCGGTGAGAGGCAGGCTGCCTTACGAGACCGGTGGCACGCCGAGGGCGGGGAGCACCACGGCGTCGATGTAGTCGCGCAAGTAGGCCTGCGTCGGGGGCAGTTCGTCGATGAGCGTGCGCGCCACGAAGCCGCCGATCATCATGTGCAACACATAGTCGGCCGCCGGATTGTCCGGACTGACCTCACCGCGGTCGATGGCACGCTGGATCACCTTGCGGAACTCCAGCATCTCCGGTTCGACGAGCAGTTCCCGGAACGCCAGGAGGAGATCGGGGTTCGCGTGGACCGCCATGCCCAGAGCCCGCATCAGCGCGGAGTTCTGTTCCATGACGCAGTCGTCCTCGCGGACCAGCAGGGCGTGGAAGTCACCACGCAGGGACCCGGTGTCGACGTCGGCGACGGCGGCACCACCGGGCTTGAAGTGCCGCATCGACCTGACGACCAGTTCGGCCTTGCCGCCCCACTGGCGGTAGAGCGTGGCCTTGCTGGACTTCGTACGGGCGGCGACGGCGTCCATGGTGAGCGCCTCGTAGCCGACTTCCCGGAGCAGGTCGAGCGTGGCGCCGTACAACTCGGCCTCCCGCTCAGGAGTGATCCGACTACGACGCGCCGTTGCGACCTCGGTCATGCCACTCACCCTTCCGGTTCCAGTATCGGACGACACCGTTTCGTACAGCTCCGCCGTACGTCAATGAGCATAGCCTGAGAATGACAGAAACGAAACTGTTTCGTACGTGTCCTGCGCATGTTCACATGTCCTGCAGGTGATTTCAGAAGTTGCTGGGGCCCGTTTCCCGGAAAAGCATGGGGAGGTGAGCTATCTGCGCCTGCCCCACCTCAGCGACGACCTGCTGTGCTTCGTAGCCGAGGACGACCTCTGGCTCGCCTCCCTCGACGGGCCCGGCCGAGCCTGGCGGCTCACCGTCGACCGTACGAAGGTCGGGCACCCGCGTTTCTCGCCGGACGGACGGCACATCGCGTACACGAGCTGGCGCAGTCTCGTGCCGGAGATCCACCACGCGCCGGTGGACGGCGGCCCCGCCCAGCGCCTCACCTACTGGGGCAGCGCCGACACCCAGGTCTGCGGCTGGTCCCCGGACGGTGACATCCTCGCCGTCGCCTCGCACGGCCAGCCCTTCTCCTACTTCACCTGGGCCTACAGCGTCCCGGCGGGCGGCGGCCCCGGCGGCCGGCTCCCCTGGGGCCCGGTCTCCGACATCCAGGTCGCCGACATCGAGGGCGAGCGCAAGACCCTCCTCCTCACGGGCACCCCGCCGCACGAACCGGCCGCCTGGAAGCGCTACCGCGGCGGCGCCATGGGCCGCCTCTGGCTGCACGGCGAGCGCCTCCTCCCCGGCCTCGACGGCCATCTCCACTCCCCCATGTTCGTCGGCGACCGCATCGCCTTCCTCTCCGACCACGAGGGCATCGGCAACCTGTACTCGTGCGCGTACGACGGTTCCGGTCTGCGCCGGCACACCGACCACGACGCCTTCTACGCCCGGCACGCCTCCAGCGACGGCACCCGGGTCGTGTACCAGTGCGCGGGCGACCTGTGGATCGTCGACGACCTCGCCGCCGGCTCCCTCCCCCGCCGCCTCGACGTGCGGCTCGGCGGTCCCCGCGCGGGCCGGCGTACGTACCAGGTGCCCGCCGCGCAGCACGTCGACGGCATCTCGGTCGACGAGACGGGCCGCGCGAGCGCCGTCGTCGTACGCGGCAGCCTGTACTGGCTGACCCACCGCGACGGCCCCGCGAGGACGATCACCGACACCCCCGGCGTACGGGTCCGGCTCCCCGAGATGCTCGGCTCGGGCGGCCAGGTCGCGTACGTCACGGACGCGGAGGGCGAGGACGCGATCGAGATCGCCTACCTCCCGAGGGCCAGCGGGGAGCGGGAGCCGAGGCGGCTGGCGTCGGGTGAGCTGGGCCGGGTACTGGAACTGGTGTCCGACCCGGCGGGCGAACGCCTCGCCGTCGCCGCCCACGACGGCCGCCTCCTGCTGCTCACTGTGTCTGATGGAGCGGCTACCGCCGCGGGCACGGAGGACTCGGACGGGGACGCGACGGAGCTGATCTGCTCCCTCAACGGACCGGTCACCGACCTGGCCTTCTCCCCGGACGGCGCCTGGCTGACCTGGTCACACCCGGGCATCGGCCGCTCCCTCCGCCAGATCAAGATGGCCCGTATAAAGGACCGCCTGATCGTGGACGTGACGAACGGGCGCTTCGAGGACGAGAACCCGGTCTTCACGCGCGACGGCCGCTACCTGGCCTTCCTCTCCTGGCGCGGCTTCGACCCCGTGTACGACGTCCACACGGGCGACCTCTCCTTCCCGCTCGGCTGCCGCCCCTACCTGGTCCCGCTCTCCTCCGCGACCCCCTCCCCTTTCGCCCTCTCCCCCGACGGCCGCCCGGCCGCGGGTGGCCTGGACCCCGAGGAGGAGGGCGGGGACGGCACGGTGACCGTCGAGGTCGAAGGCCTGGAGAGCCGGGTCACCCCCTTCCCGGTCACCGCCTCCAAGTACTCGGCCCTGTACCCGGTCGCGGGCGGCGGGCTGGTCTGGCTGCGCTGGCCGATCTCGGGCGCGCTGGGCGAGACGTTCGCGAACCCGGCGGACACGAGCGGCCGGCCGACCCTCGAATACTTCAACATCAGCAAGGCCAAGAAATCCGAACTCGTCGACCACCTCGACTGGTTCGCGGTGAGCGGCGACGCCTCACGACTGGTGGTCGTGGACGACGACGAGCTGCGCGCGGTGCCGTCCACCGACCCGGGCGACGGCGATACGACCGTCTGGATCGACCTGCGCCGGGTCCTGCACGAGGTCGATCCCCCGGCGGAGTGGCGCCAGTCCTACGAGGAGGCGGGCCGCCTGATCCGTGCCTACTTCTGGGAGCCCCAGATGTGCGGCATCGACTGGGACGCGGTGCTGGAGCAGTACCGCCCGCTCGTCGAACGGGTCGCGTCCCCCGACGAGTTCGCGGACCTGCTCCGCGAGGTCCTGGGCGAACTGGGCACCTCCCACGCGTACGTCACGGCCGCCCGCCGCAACGAGGGCCCACCGCACTACCAGCGCAGGCAGGGCCTCCTGGGCGCGAACTTCGTCCGCAGGGAGGGTGGTTGGATGCTGGACCGCATCCTCCCCGGCGACTCCTCGGACTCCAAGGCCCGTTCCCCGCTGGCCGGTTCGGGCATCCGGGAGGGCGCGCTGCTCACGCATGTGGACGGACGCCCGGTGGATCCGGTGACGGGCCCGTTCCCGTTGCTGGCGGGGGCGGGCGGTACGACGGTGGAGCTGACGTTCACGCCGGCGGAGGGTTCTCGGGGCGAGGGCGAGGGCCGGGCGAGGCGGGTAGCGGTGGTCCCCCTGGTCGACGAGCGGCCGTTGCGCTACCAGGACTGGGTGGCCAAACGCCGCGAAGTCGTACGGGAGTTGAGTGGCGGCCGCTGCGGCTATCTGCACATCCCCGACATGGGCGGCTCGGGCTGGGCCCAGTTCAACCGCGACCTGCGCATGGAGGTGTCGAGGCCCGCGCTCATCGTCGACGTACGCGGCAACGCGGGCGGCCACATCAGCGAACTGGTGGTGGAGAAACTGACCCGCACGATCCTGGGCTGGGACCTGACCCGCAACGCCCAGCCGGTGTCGTACGCCTCAAATGCGCCCAGGGGCCCGGTAGTCGCCCTGGCCGACGAGGCGACATCGTCGGACGGCGACATGATCACGGCGGCATTCAAGTTGCTGGAGCTGGGCCCGGTGGTGGGCCAACGAACCTGGGGCGGAGTGGTCGGCATGACCGGCCGCCACCGACTGGGCGACGGCACGGTGATCACGGTCCCGATGAACGCGGCCTGGTTCGACACGTACGGCTGGACAGTCGAAAACCAGGGCGTGTCCCCGGACTTGGAGATCCTGCGCACCCCCTTGGACTGGGCAGAGGGCCGCCACGTGGAAATGGACGACGCAATCCGCCTGGCCCTGACCCTCCTGGACACACACCCGGCGGCCACCCCACCGACGTACGACGGCGTCCCGAACAGAGCACGCCCAAAACTCCCCCCGCGTGGACGTACCTAGGGGCGCGGGGAACTGCGCGACAAGCCCCCACCGGACCCGCACCCAACAACGCACCCCACAAAGCAAGATGTGGGGTGCCCTCAAAACCAAGGGCACCCCACGTCATCGGCTCAAGCCAGGACTAGATGTCGTAGTCCTGGTTCAACCGGTCCTCTTCCTCCCGCATGGCCCGCTCCGTGTCCTCGTCGCGCGGCCGCCCCCGCTCAGGAGTCTCCTCCCGCCCCTGCTTACGCTCCTGGCCAGGCTTACGCTCCTGACCCTGCGGGCGCTCGCCCTGCTGACGCTCGCCGGACTGACCCTGCTGGCGCTCGCCCTGCTGACCCTGCTGGCGCTGACCCTCCCGGGTCCGCTCCATCTTCTCCTTGGCCTGTCGGGCCTTCTCCTGCATCTCGTCCTTCATGCCCATGTGAGTTCACTCCCGTATGTGGGTGAGGGGATCGGGGCTCGACCAGACTCACACGCCGGAACAAAGCACGCATTTCGATCAGTAACGTTCAGTCACTGCCAGTACCCGACCCCACGCCCCGAGCCTCCTCATCGGCCGCCCCGCCCGCCCCCACAAGCCCGGTCCCCATCCCCTGCAACCGCCCCGAGAACCGCCCGACCTCACGCTGCCCGACCGCCCCGATCAGCCCCGGCAGATACCCCCGCACCCCCTGCATCCCGCGCAGCCACCACTGCCCGTACACATGGCTGGACCGCCGCTCGATCCCGGCCACGAGCCGGTCGACGGCAGGCCCCAGCGGATACGTCTTGCCGGCCGGCCCCGGCAACCGCTGCCTCAACTCCCGCATGACGTCGTCCTGATCGGCCCCGCGCACCATGTCGGTGTCGGTCCAGGACAGATACGCGACCCCCACCCGGACACCCTTGTACCCGACCTCGGCCCGCAGACAGTGCGCGTACGCCTCGACACCCGCCTTGGACGCGCAGTACGCGGTCATCATCGGCGCCGGAGTGATGGCGGCAAGCGACGCGATCTGCAGCAGATACCCCCTGCTCTCCATCAGCACCGGCAGAAACGCCCGAGCGGTGACCGCCGACCCGATCAGATTGACCTCGATGACCCGCCGCCAGGACTCCGGATCGGAGTCGACGAAGGGCCCGCCGCTCGCGACCCCCGCGTTGGCGACGACGATGTCGACCTTCCCGAACCGCTCCTTGACCTCAGCCGCCACCCGGGACATCGCCTCGTGGTCGGTGACGTCGGCGTACCAGGCCTGGCTCTCGGTGTGCAGCCGCTCGGAGACCTGCTTGAGCGCGTCGGCCTCCAGCCCGACCAGCGCGACTTTGGCCCCGCGCGCGGAGAGCTTGCGCGCGAGCAGCTCACCGACCCCCCGAGCGGCCCCGGTCACGACAGCGACCTGCCCGTCCAGACTGACCTTGCTCATGCGCCCTCCTCGATCCGTACGTCGACCTCAGTACCGTGCGCGTCCAACTGCCCGTACGCCACCACGAGTTCACGAATGACCCCGGCCACCGCCTCCGGCGCCTCGACCGGAGTCATGTGCCCCAGCCCGGCCAGCTCGGTCACACCGTGGCAGTCGGGCAGCGCGGCGGCCAGGGCACGCGCGTGCACAGGAGGGGTCAGCCGATCGGCCGTACCGACGACAACAGCGGCCGGTACGGTCAACTCCCCTATGTTGGCGTCGAGTTGGACTCCGTCCAGTACCCGCGCCCACGCGTACCGCACCTTGCGCGGGCACGCGTGCGCGATCCGGGCACACGCCTCGACCATGGCGGCCGACGAACCGGCGCCCATGGTCACGTACTTGAGGATGCGCCGGGAGACGGGCGTGACCGGACCGAACGGCGCGCGCGAACTGAGGCCCAGCCGTGTGAGCCAGGTCCGCAGCCGCCCGGCCCGCATCGGCACGACCAGTGCCTCGGCGACGAGCCGCGAACTGCCGGTGCTGCACAGCAGTACGGCCGCCGCGTGCTCCCGGAACCCCGGCCGCGCGGACGCGGCCAGTATCGTCATCCCGCCCATGGAGTGCCCGGCGACCACGGCCTTCTCGCCGGGTGCGAGGGTGGCCGCGAGTACGGCTTCCAGGTCGTCGGCGAGTACGTCGGTGCTGTAGACGGGGCTCGCCGGGCTGCGTCCGTGGCCACGCTGGTCGTAGGCCACGACCCGGTGATCGGGGGCGAGTTGGCGGATCTGGGCGGCCCAGTAGGCGGTGGAACAGGTCCAGCCGTGGGAGAGGACGACCACGGGTCCGTCGTCCACGCCGTGCACCTCGACATGCAGCCGGGCCCCGTCGGCGGAGACGGCGGTGAGTTCCCGGACGGGGACGGGAGGGGCGTACGGACCGCCCGTCACGGACGTCAACCGGCTCACGCGCCCACCTCGGCACGGGAGTTGGCATCGCCGGTGCCGACGGTCGCCGCCCGCAGAACCTCGTACTCGGCGAGATCCACGCGCCGGGTGGCCCGCCGGAACTCGGACGTCGTACCGGGCCAGACGGTGGTGTTGCGCCCTTCGGCGTCGAGGTACCAACTACTGCACCCACCCGTGTTCCACACCGTGCGCCGCATCCGCTCCTGCACCCGCCCGTTCCAGGCGTCGACGGCGGAAGGCCGGGCATCGAGAGCCACCCGCCCCCCGAGAACGCCCAACTGCCGTACGTAGTCGGCCATGTAGTTCAGCTGGGACTCGATCATCAGGATCATCGAGGAGTTCCCGAGGCCGGTGTTGGGCCCGATGATCGTCATCCAGTTGGGGAACCCGGCGGCGGAGGCCCCGCGCAGCGCCCGCATCCCGCTGCCCGCCCAGGCCTCGGCGAGCGTACGTCCGTCGGCGCCGACGACCCGGTCGGCGATGGGCATGTCGGTGACGTGGAACCCCGTACCGAAGACGATGGCGTCGACCTCGGCGGTGCTCCCGTCGGCCCCGACGACAGTGGACCCGCGGACCTCGCTCAGCCCACTGGCGACGACGTCCACATTGGGGCGGGTGAGGGCCGGGTAGTACTCGCTCGACAGCAGGATGCGTTTGCAGCCGATGCGGTAGTCGGGGGTGAGCTTGGCGCGCAGGGCCGGGTCCTTGATCGAGCGGCTCATGTTGCGCTTGGCCAGCGCCTCCACCACACCCAGCTCGCCCGGATGCTTGGTGAACGCCTGGACCTGCAACTCCCGCATGCCCCACAGGAATCCGCGCCGCAGCCGGGTGGTGAAGGGCAGCGCGCGGTGCACGGCGCGCTCGGCGCCGCCGATGGCCCGGTCGACGCGGGGCATCACCCAGGGCGGGGTGCGCTGGAAGAGGGTGAGGCGCGAGACGTCGGGCTGGACGGCGGGCACGATCTGGATGGCGGAGGCCCCGGTACCGACCATCGCGACCCGCTTGCCGCGCAGGTCGTAGTCGTGGTCCCAGCGGGCGGAGTGGAAGACCTTCCCGGGAAAGGTGCCGAGCCCCGGGATGTCCGGCACCTTGGGATCGGAGAGGGGCCCGGTGGCGGAGACGACGAGATCGGCGAGGAGAGTCCCGCTACTGGTCTCGACAACCCACACCAACCGCCCCCCGTCCCAAGTCATGTTCTTCACCTCGGAGTTGAGGCGGAGATGGGGCCGCAGCCCGAAGACGTCGGTGACGCGCTCCAGGTAGGCACGGATGTGCTCCTGCCCGGAGAAGGCGCGCGGCCAGTCGGGATTGGGCGCGAAGGAGAAGGAGTAGAGGTGGGAGGGCACGTCGCAGGCGCACCCCGGATAGCTGTTGTCCCGCCAGGTCCCGCCGACGCCGCCGGCCCGCTCCAGCACAACGAAGTCGGTGATCCCTTCGCGGCGCAGCCGCACGGCGGCCCCGAGCCCCCCGAACCCGGACCCGATCACCACCACCCGCACGTGCTCGTGTTCGGCCATGCCGATGCCTCCATGCGTCGTACGCGACTCCGCCAGTGAACACTGGCGCAATGGGGAGAGTAGAGGAGGGGCGTACTGACCGGTAGGGGCCGGAAGGAGGAAAGTTACCGACGGTACGCCTTAGGGTTCCGACGTGGCAGACGCAGACGCAGACACGGCGGAGAACGCCGAAGGACGCGAACACCGGACGGAGTACCGGACGGAGTACCGGATGGAGGAGCTGGCCGACCTGGCCGGCATCACCGTCCGCACCCTGCGCTTCTACCGCGAACGCAAACTGATCCCACCGCCCCGCCGCGAGGGCCGCATCGCCTGGTACGACGACCACCACCTGGCCCGGCTGCGCACGATCTCGGCGCTGCTGGAACGCGGCCACACCCTGAGCGGCATCGCGGAACTCGCCGAGGCCTTCGACCACGGCCGGGACGTCGCCGACCTGCTCGGCCTCGGCGCCCCCACCGAGGAGACCCCGGTCCGCCTCACCCCCGAGGACCTCGCCGACCGCTTCGGCCCGGACGCCACCCCCGAGAACCTCGCGGCCTCGATGGACCTCGGCTATCTGGGCATCGACGGCGACCAGATCGTCCACATCAGCCGCAGCCTCCTGGAGGCGTCGGCGGCACTGGTCCAGGAGGGCATCCCGCTGTCGGCGGTCCTGGCGGCGGGCAAGCGGGTACGCGACCACGCGGACGCCCTGGCCGAGATCTTCACGGACGTGATCCTCACCCACGCCCCGGAGGGCGACCCGGCCCGTCTGCGCCCACTGGCCCGCCGGGTGGTGGAGGCGGAACTGTCCCTGGCGCTCGACCGCAGACTGCGCCAGAACCCGTGAAAGTCAGGCGGCTCGCTCAGAGGTTGTAGACGACGGTGACGGGCGCATGGTCGGACCAGCGCTCGGCATGGGTGGCCGCGCGCTCGACGTACCCCTTGACGGCCTTGCCGGCGAGCCCCGCCGTCGAGATCTGATAATCGATCCGCCACCCTGAATCGTTGTCAAAGGCCCGCCCCCGATAAGACCACCACGAGTACGGCCCCTCGACCTCCGGATGCAGCGCCCGCACCACATCCACGTACCCGCCGTCCCCCGCGTCGAGCACCCGCCCGAGCCACTCCCGCTCCTCCGGCAGGAACCCGGAGTTCTTCTGGTTGGCGCGCCAGTTCTTGAGGTCGGCCGGCTGGTGGGCGATGTTCCAGTCGCCGCAGACGACGACCTCGCGCCCGTCGGCGGCGGCCCGCTCGCGCAGGTCCTTCAGATAGGCGAGGAACTCGTCCATGAAGCGGATCTTCTCGTCCTGCCGGTCAGTGCCGACCTCGCCGGACGGCAGATACAGGCTCGCGACGGTGACACCGGGCAGGTCGGCCTCGACGTACCGGCCGCTGCCGTCGAACTCGGCGGAGCCGAAGCCGACCTGGACACGGTCGGGCTCACGGCGGCTGTAGAGGGAGACGCCGGCGCGGCCCTTGGCGGCGGCGGGCGCGTGCGTGACGTACCAGCCCTCGGGCGCGCGGACCTCCTCCGGCAGCTGCTGGGGCTCGGCGCGCACCTCCTGGAGGCACAGCACATCGGCGGAGGTCTCGGCGAGCCACTCCACGAAGCCCTTCTTCGCGGCGGCCCGCAGTCCGTTCACATTCACAGAGGTCACTGTCAGCACGCGGGCACGATACCCGCCCGACCGAAACTCCCTGGCGACAGGAGCGCGCATAGATGTACGGTGGTCGGCATGAATATCCGCCGGGTCTCCTTCGACCACCCCGACGCCGTGAAGCTCAACGACCAGGTCCAGGCCGAGTACGCCGCCCGCTACAACGACGACGGAGACGTCACGCATCTCGACCCGGCGATGTTCGACCCGCCGTCCGGCCTGTATCTGATCGCGTACGACGAGCAGGACCGCCCGGTGGCCACCGGCGGCTGGCGCGGCCACGACGAGGAGACCGAGGAAGGCTATCTGCCCGGCGACGCCGAGCTGAAGCGGATGTACGTCGTCGAGGAGGCCCGCGGCCTCGGCCTGGCCCGCCGCATACTCGCCGCCCTGGAGGACGACGCCCGCACCGCCGGCCGCACCCGCATGGTCCTGGAGACGGGCGACAGACAGCCGGAGGCCATCGCCCTCTACACCTCCAGCGGCTACGAACCCTGCGAGAAGTTCGGCTACTACCGCCACTTCGAATCGAGCCGCTGCTTCGCGAAGAGCCTGCAGGACCGATAGCCGACAGCCCATAGCCGATACGGGGGGCCGGTCGGCTCACGCCCGCGCAAACAGGTCCCTCACGCCCGCAGATAGGTGAGCACCGCCAGCACCCGCCGATGCGTCTCGTCCGCCGGAGGCAACTCCAGCTTCGCGAGAATGCCACCGATGTGCTTGCCGACGGCAGCCTCGGAGACAACCAGCTCACGCGCTATCGAGCCGTTGGACCGGCCCTCCGCCATCAGCGCCAGCACCTCGCGCTCACGCGGGGTCAGCCGCTCCAACGGGTCGCGCCGCCGGCGCAGCAACTGCCGTACGACTTCGGGGTCGACGACCGTACCCCCGTCCGCGACCCGCCCCAGCGCGTCGACGAACTCCTCGACCTGCCCGACCCGGTCCTTGAGCAGATACCCGACGCCGGTGCCGTCCCCGGAGTCGAGCAGCTCGGCGGCATAGGCCCGCTGGACGTACTGGCTGAGGACGAGCACGGGCAGCGACGGCCGGGCCTCACGCAGCTGCACCGCGGCGTGCAGCCCCTCGTCCCGGAACCCGGGCGGCATGCGTACGTCCGTCACCACGATGTCGGGCTCGTGCTCGGCGACCGCCGCGAGCAGCGCCTCCGCGTCCCCGACGGCAGCCACGACCTCGTGGCCGACGCGGGTGAGCAGCCCGATCAGCCCTTCCCTGAGCAGCACGCTGTCCTCTGCGAGGACTACGCGGAGCGCCGGCCGCGATCCGTCAACTGGCTCCACTCGCAAGGAATCTCCACCCGCAGCGCCGTAGGTCCACCCGGCGGGCTGGACAGGGAAAGTCTGCCATCGAGCACTGACACCCGGTCCGAGAGCCCGACGAGCCCACTACCACCACCGGGATCGGCCCCACCGCACCCGTCGTCCCGCACCTCGACGAACAGCCGCCCGTCACGATGCCCGCCCCCGACCTCGGCCCGACTGGCCCCACTGTGCCGGTCGACGTTGGTGAGCGCCTCGCAGACCACGAAGTACGCGGCCGACTCGACGGCCCGGGGCAGGCGTCCGGGCAGGTCGAGGCTGACGTCCACGGGCACGGCCGCACGATCCGCGGCGTCGGCGACGGCAGCCTGAAGCCCGTAATCCGTGAGCACCTGGGGATGGATCCCGTGGATCAGCTCGCGCAGTTCCTCCAGCGCGGTCCCCACCTCCCCCTGGGCCTTGGCCAGTTGCTCGGCGAGCGGCGACCCCGGCGGCGCGTCCAGCCTGGCCACTCCGAGAGTCACCGACAGGGCGACCAGCCGCTGTTGGGCCCCGTCGTGCAGATCACGCTCGATCCGCCGCCGCTCGGCCTCGAAGGCGTCCACCAACCGCACACGGGAACGGGCGAGTTCGACGACCCGCTCCCTCAACTCGACGTCACGGGCGGCGATCAGCAGCCGCGTCAGCCCGGCCCGCGCCCCGGCGACAACCCCGAGCGCATAAGCACTCAAGCCAAGCAGCACCAGCCCAAGAACCGAGACCCCGAAGGCAGTCGGCCACCCGGTGACGGTCCACTCCTTGAGCACCTTGGCCTCCTGCCCGTCGCCGACGGTGGCCATGAGCACCGGCGTCGCCACGAGGGACACCGGTACGAGCAGCCCGACGGCGACGACAAGAGCGTCCACGGGCCACAACAGCCCTGCGAACAGCACCACATACCCCAGCTCCCGCCAGGTGGCCCGCTCCCGCAACCGCACGACCAGCCAGGCCCGCAGCCCCGGCACCACGGGCTCCCGATGCGGATCGGGCACCGCCTCAGCATCGACGATCCGCAGCCTGAGCCGCTCGATCCGGGCGACGGGAAGCCCGGAGAGCGCGAGGGCGACCAGCAGCGGCAGCCCCACAAGCACCACGGCGAGCGCCCCACCGGCCACCGCCATGAGCACGACCAGCGCAAAGACGAGGGCCCCGGTCACGGCCCCACTGACGAGATAGACGACCGCCCGCCAGGGCCACCACGACACCAGAAACACCGGCCGGCCCATGGCCTGCCACACGCTCTTCGACTGCATGACGATCACGGTAGGAGGCGCGTGTTGGTCCCACCATGGGCCCAGCGGGCGGGTTGGGGGTATGCCTGTCCCTACCCCCAAGTCACGAGAAACCCCTCGGACTTGCCCGACCGCCCCCGGACATGCCGAAGCCCCGACGGGAAAACCCGCCGGGGCTTCGAGCTGTGCGTGGACCTGTGGGGATTTGAACCCCAGACCCCCTCGATGCGAACGAGGTGCGCTACCAGACTGCGCCACAGGCCCTTGCAACGAGTGAAACTCTAGCATCCCGATCCGGGTGCTCGGAAATCCGTTCCGCGCCCTCGGTCGAGGCCCCCGCACGCTCCCCCACCTGCCCGAAGTTCGGGCCGGGTGCGGCCGGGCGGAGGCGTGTGGTGCTCGTTACTCGTTGGCCGCGCGGGGCCGCTCGCCGTCCTCGTACTGGTCGAACAGAGGCGTGCGGCCACGCTCGCGGGCCCGGCGGGCGGATGCCGCGCGACGGGCGTCGGTGCGGCCGTCCGCACCCTCCGGGCCTTCCTGGCCCTGCTCCGACTCCGGCTCCGGCTCCGGCTCCGACGACAGGTCCGGCTCCGACTCCGCCGCGTCCTCCGTCGTCGCCGACTCCTCCGACTCGCGCCCCACCGTGCTCGACCGCGCCGAACTCCAGGCGTCCGGTGCGCCGAGGTCCACGTCGGACGTGGCGCGGGGGGCGACCGGGGCGGTCACGTACGTCGGCAGGGGTACCGGGACCGGGTCCCAGCTGTCGCCGTGGCCGGGGCGGCGCTGGCGTTCGCGCTGCTGGTCGACCCACTCCGCGTGGTCGGTCTGCTCGACCAACGCACGCCGGTCCGCGGCGAGCGCGGACAGTGCCGACAGACCGGGGTCCGTCTCCGGCTCCGGGTGCTCGTCCTGGTCCTCGGTGCCGGGGTCGGTGGACGGCCGCCGCCGGGGCTGGCGCTCACGCAGTCGCTGCGCGGCCAGCTCGGCCTGGCGCCGGTCCATCTGGTAGGCGAAACGGCGCCGTTCCTGCGTACGCAGATAGGCGATGTATCCGCTCAGCATGACCGCCGGGACAGCGGGGGCCCAGAGCAGGGCGAGTCCGCCGACCGCCGCGACGATCGCGCCGAGCGTGAAGGCGAAGAACAGCATCACCGTCGTACGCCGACGGCGCGCAAGCACCTTCGAGCGCCGGGCGCGCGCGGCGGCTTCCGCCGAGGTGCCCGCGCTCCGACGAGCCGCCGGTACGCGCTCGCGCTCCCGTTCCCTCGTCGGGGCCGGGGCCGGCGCCTGCTGCTCCCGCTTCGGCGCCCGCTGCTGCGCCGGAGCCTGCTCCTGTTGAACCTGTTCCTGTACCTGGGCCTTTGCCTGGGGACGGGCCGGGGGCATGGCGAAGGCCCGGACGTCCACCGAGTCGGTGACACCCTCCGGGTCTCCGGCGCTGTGCTCCCCCTCGTCGGTGGAGCGCGCCCGCAGGTCCTTGGCGTACCGGCGCTCCATGCCCGCCCGTCCGGACAGGAGCCGGATGGCGGTGCTGAAGCGTTCCGTCGGACGAGCCTCGTTCAGCTCGTCCTGCCTACGGAGCCACATCGGCACCAAGTAGGCGGCCCAGGCCCCGACAATGACTGCGTAGATGAGGCCGCTGCTGCTCACGCCTCACACGGTAGAGGGGTTTGCGTAAGGCCATCTGCCAATTGAGCCGGTGTGTCGCACGATCTGGCTGATATTTCGAGCTTTTTTTGTGATCGGTGCGATCAGCGGGTCTTCGAGGGTGCGCATTTGGCACCCGAAGTCGATCGCTTTCGAACACTTATTCAATTTACGCGGGATTTCGCGGCGTGTTCTGGGATCGTGCCCGCTGCCAGCGGCTCAGCAACCCCTCGGGCACCTCTTCCGCTGTGAGCGCGAAGACGAGATGGTCCCGCCAGGCCCCGTCGATGTGGAGATAGCGGGGCCTGAGTCCCTCCTCGCGGAATCCGAGTTTCTCCACGACCCGGCGGCTTGGCCCGTTCTCGGGGCGAATGCAGACTTCGATGCGGTGCAGTCCGACCGTGCGGAAGCAGTGGTCGACAGCGAGGGCGACCGCCGTCGGCATGACGCCCCGGCCCGCCACCGCCTCGTCCACCCAGTAGCCGACGTGGCCCGAGCACATCGAGCCCCAGGTGATGCCGGCGACCGTCAACTGGCCGACCAGCTGCCCCTGGTACTCGATGGCGAACGGCAGCATCCGGCCCGCGTTCGCCTCCGCGCGCAGATGGCGGACCATTTGACGGTAGGTCGGCCGGTGGGCGATCGGGCCGCTCGGTGTCGGAGGCGGGATCGTCGCCTCCCATGGGCGCAGCCAGTCCCGGTTGCGCCGGTTGACCTCACGCCAGACCCGCTGGTCGCGCAGCCTGACGGGCCGGAGGACGACATCGCCGTCCACCAGCTCGACCGGCCAGGATGGGCTGTTCAGCTCGCACCCCCACTGCTGCCGTCGGGTCTGGGGTGGTCTCCGCCCCGGATCTGGTCGACGGCGTGCTTCAACAGGGGCTCCAGGACGGTCAGTCCGTCCTTCACCCCGCCGCTGGAACCCGGCAGATTGACGATCAGTGTGCCGTCCGCGACTCCGGCGAGTCCGCGCGACAGCGCCGACGCCGGCACCTTCTCCCGGCCGTAGGCCCGGATGGCCTCGGCGATGCCCGGGACCTCCCGGTCGAGCACCGCGCGGGTCGCCTCCGGGGTACGGTCGGTGGGCGAGATGCCGGTACCGCCGGTGGTGACGACGACGTCGTACCCGGCCTGGACGCCGGCCCGCAGGGCGTCCTCCACCGGGTCGCCGTCGGGCACGACCCACGGTCCGTCGACGGCGAAGCCGAACTTCTCCAGCCCCGCCACGAGCACCGGGCCGCTCTTGTCCTCGTACACGCCGGCCGCCGCGCGGTTGGACGCGGTCACGACCAGGGCGGCGTACGGCGCGAGCAGCGCGCCCCCGGCGTCGGCAGGCAGTGTCGCCGGTGTCATGACCGGCTCCAGTCGCCCGACTTCCCGCCGGTCTTCTCCTCCACCCGGACGTCCGTGATGACCGCTCCCTTGTCGACAGCCTTGACCATGTCGATCACGGTGAGCGCGGCGACCGAGACCGCGGTGAGGGCCTCCATCTCGACGCCCGTGCGGTCCGTCGTCTTCACGGTGGCCAGGATCTCGACGGCGTCGTCCGCGACCGACAGATCCAGTTTCACACCCGACACCGACAACGGGTGGCAGAGCGGGATCAGATCCGGGGTGCGCTTGGCTCCCATGATGCCCGCGATCCGCGCGGTGGCCAGGGCGTCGCCCTTGGGGACGCCCTCCCCGCGCAGCAGCTCGATCACGCGGGGCGAGACGAGGACACGTCCGCTGGCACGGGCGGTCCGCGCGGTCACGTCCTTCCCGGATACGTCGACCATGCGGGCGGCGCCCGCCTCGTCGATGTGCGTCAGTCGGTCGTCCTGCGTGCTCATGTGCTGCGGCGCTCCCGGTCGGGCCTGTTGTGCGCGACACGGTACTCCCAACCCGCGCCCCTCAGCCGCCCCAGCCCACCGGCCGGCCGAGCAGCACGACCTCGACCTCGGCGCCGGGCTCCAGGGACTCCGTGTCCTCGGGTACGACGATCAGCGCGTCGGCGTGCGCGAGGGCCGCGATCAGGTGGGAGCCGGCGCCGCCGACCGGCGTCACGCGCCCGTCCGCGTAGGTGCCGCGCAGGAACTGGCGGCGCCCGGCCGGCGAGGTCAGCGCCTTGCCCGTCTCCAGGACCGCTCTGGCCGTGGGCCGGTGGACGTCGGGCAGGCCCATCAGGGCACGGATCGCGGGCCGCACGAACAGTTCGAAGGAGACGTACGACGACACCGGGTTGCCCGGCAGGGCGAGCAGCGGGGTGTGGTCGGGGCCGACGGTGCCGAAGCCCTGGGGCTTGCCGGGCTGCATGGCGAGCTTGCGGAAGTCGACGCCGGCGCCGGGCTCGTCCTCGTCGGCCACGTGCGAGAGGGCCTCCTTGACCACGTCGTAGGCGCCCACGCTGACGCCTCCGGTGGTGACGACGAGGTCGGCGCGGACGAGCTGGTCCTCGATGGTGGAGCGGAGGGTCTCGGCGTCGTCGGCGACCGCGCCCACGCGGTAGGCGATCGCACCGGCGTCCCGGGCGGCTGCGGTGAGGGCGAAGCTGTTGGAGTCGTAGATCTGGCCGCCGGCGAGCTTCTCGTCGGGCTGGATCAGCTCGCTGCCGGTGGACATGACGACCACGCGCGGGCGCGGGCGCACGCGTACGGTGGCGCGGCCGATCGCGGCGAGCAGGGCGATCTGCGGCGGGCCGAGGACGGTGCCCTCGGCGAGGGCTCGGTCGCCGGCCTGGACGTCGCTGCCCTGCGCGCGCACATGCGCGCGTGCCGGTGCCGGGCGGTGCACGCAGACCTGGCCCTGGGGGCCCTCGGGGTCCGCGCTGCCGGGGCGCATCCCGGTGACGGGGCCCTCGCCGAGGCCGCCGTCGGTCCACTCCACGGGGACGACGGTCTCGGCGCCGGGCGGCAGCGGGGCGCCGGTCATGATGCGGGCGGCCTGGCCGGGGCCCACGTGGAGCAGTCCGTCCTGGCCGGCCGCGACGTCCCCGATCACCGTCAGGGCGGCCGGGTACTCCTCGCTCGCGCCGGCGACATCCGCGACCCGGACCGCGTACCCGTCCATGGAGCTGTTGTCGAACGGCGGCAGGGAGACCTGCACCGTGACGTCCTCGACCAGGACACAGCCCTGGGCGTCGAGGAGTTGCAGCTCGATGGGTTCGAGGGGGCGGACGGTCGCGAGGATGTCCTCCAGGTGTTCGTCCACCGACCACAGGTGGTCCTGGCCGGTGGTGCGGGGCGCGGCGCTGCTCAACGTTGCTACATCTCCTCGGCTACGTAACTGCGAAGCCAGGTCCGGAAGTCCGGGCCCAGGTCTTCACGTTCGCATGCGAGTCTGACAATGGCACGCAGGTAGTCGCCGCGGTCCCCGGTGTCATAGCGGCGGCCCTTGAAGACGACGCCGTGCACGGGGCCGCCGACCTTCTCGTCGTCGGCGAGCTGCTGGAGGGCGTCGGTGAGCTGGATCTCGCCGCCGCGGCCGGGCTCGGTCCGGCGGAGTACGCCGAAGATGTTCGGGTCGAGGACGTAGCGGCCGATGATCGCGTAGTTCGACGGGGCGTCCGCCGCCTCGGGCTTCTCGACCAGGCCTGTGACCTTGACGACGTCGCCGTCGTCGGTGGTCTCGACGGCCGCGCAGCCGTACAGGTGGATCTGCTCGGGGGCGACCTCCATGAGGGCGATGACGCTGCCGCCGTGCTGCTCCTGGACCTCGACCATGCGCTGGAGGAGGGGGTCGCGGGGGTCGATGAGGTCGTCGCCGAGGAGGACGGCGAAGGGCTCGTGGCCGACGTGCGGGGCGGCGCACAGGACAGCGTGGCCGAGGCCCTTGGGGTCGCCCTGGCGGACGTAGTGCATGGTGGCGAGGTCGCTGGACTCCTGGACCTTGGCGAGTCGCGCGGCGTCGCCCTTCTTCTGAAGGGCGGACTCCAGCTCGTAGTTGCGGTCGAAGTGGTCCTCGAGGGGGCGCTTGTTGCGTCCCGTGATCATGAGGACGTCGTCGAGGCCCGCGGAGACGGCCTCCTCGACCACGTACTGGATCGCCGGCTTGTCGACGACCGGCAGCATCTCCTTGGGAGTGGCCTTGGTGGCCGGCAGGAACCGGGTGCCGAGGCCTGCTGCGGGGATGACAGCCTTGCTGATCCTGGGGTGCGACTCAGTCATGGCCGCAACCTTATCCGGTGCCTTTGGGCCGATTCTGAGGCTCCGATTAATTGACGCTCATTTCAGCATATGAACCATATGAGAGTTCTGGGAACGACAGTGGGAGAGCCATGGAGGCACAGCCTGACAAGCGAATGTTGCGGCGGGACTTCCTGGCGGTGAGAAGCAGGTTGACGGCCGCCGATGTCCAAGAGGCGGCTACGGCCCTCGCCGCCCGCGCACTCGGCCTGCCCGAACTCGCCCGCGCGCGCACGGTGGCCGCGTACGTCGCCGTCGGCACCGAACCCGGCACCCGCACCCTCCTGGACGCCCTCCACGCGCGCGGGGTGCGCGTCCTGCTGCCGGTCCTCCTCCCGGACAACGACCTCGACTGGGGCACGTACAACGGCGAGGGGTCCTTGGAGGAGGTGAGGCACGGCGGGCGGATGGCCCTGCTGGAGCCGTCCGGCGACCGCCTCGGCGCGGACGCCGTGACGACCGCCGACGCCGTCCTGCTGCCCGGCCTGGCCGTGGACGACCGGGGGATGCGGCTGGGGCGCGGCGGAGGCTCGTACGACCGGGTGCTGGCCCGGCTGGAGCGGTCGGGCGCCGATCCGGCCCTGGTGGTGCTGCTGTACGACTCCGAGGTCGTCCCCCGCGTCCCGGCCGAGCCGCACGACCGGCCGGTGCACGCGGTGGTCACGCCTTCGGGAGTACGCCGGTTCCGCAGGCTCTCGTAGAACGGGAAATGGCCCTCCACGCGCGCGTGGAGGGCCGTTTCGGGACTACCGCAGGCTCATGGCTTCAGCAGCAGTGTGTCGTTCGTGCTGTCCTCGACCGCCTTGTCCGTGAAGGACCAGTCCAGCAGTTCGCCGTCGACCCACTTGCCCGTCTGGTCGGTGTAGTGGTCGCTGAAGGCGTGCCCGGAGGCTCCCGTCAGGTTGATCCACTTCGACTTGTCGAGGTCGCCGAGGTTGACCACCATCCGCATCGACGGCACCCAGACGACGCCGTAGCCGCCGGCCGCGTTCCAGCCGGTCGCGTTGACCGTCGCCTCGCCGCCGCCGAGCTTCCAGGGGCCGCGGTTGAGGATGTACTGCAGGAAGCCGGGGCCCTCGGTGCCCAGGGTCTGGTTCTTCAGGAACAGGCGGTGCAGCCGGCCCCAGCTCCAGGTGTCGATGTCCTTGCCGAGCTTGGCGGTCAGCTCCCAGCGGGCGTCCGTCATGGCGCGCGAGAACAGCTGGTCGCGGTTGGTCGCGGCCTTCTCGGTACGGGTGGCCGGCGTGCTCCACCAGTCGTTGTCCGTGTCGTTGATGATCTTGCGGACCACCTCGAACCAGCGGTCGCCGCCGTCCGGCTGCGCCTGGTCCGCGTCCCGCTGCCCGCATTCGAGGACGCGCTGGTCCGCGTCGGCGGGGCTGGTGGTGTTGACCGGCTTCACGTAGAGGCACTGGCCCTTGACCCGCACCTCCTTAGGCAGCTTGTTGCCGAAGGCGAGCTTCAGGATGTTGCGCCAGACCGCGTTGAAGTAGGCCGCCGCGGCCGAGTCGGCGTCCTGGGTGTAGTCCCAGCCCACCAGGAGCTTCTGCGCCTCGCGGACGTACTTGTCCTTGACGTCGATCGCCAGCAGCTTCGGCACCAGCAGCCTGGCGATCTCGCTGCTGTTGTCCAGCTGCATCTGGCGCATGTCGTCGGTGGAGATCTTGCCGCCGCCCCTGATCTTCGAGGCGATCAGGTCGGCGATGCGCTGGCTGCGGGTGCCGTAGCCCCAGTCCGTGGTGAGCGTGTACGGGTACTTGGCCTTGTCGACGACGGCCTGGTTGGCGGTCACGATGTAGCCGCGCGCGGGGTCGAACTCGAAGGGCAGCTCGGACTGCTTGAGGTAGCCGGTCCAGCGGTACTTGGAGTCCCAGCCGGGGACCGGGAGCGAGCCGTCGTCGCCCGCCGCGCGCTTGGGGATGAGTCCCGGCAGCTGGTAGCCGATGTGGCCCTCGGTGTCGGCGTAGACGAGGTTCTGCGAGGGCACGTCGAAGGAGGCCGCCGCCGCGCGGAACTCGGTCCAGTTGGACGCCTTGTCCATCAGGAAGACGGCGTCCATGGACTTGCCGGGGTCCAGCGCGGTCCAGCGCAGCGCGATGCCGTAGCCGTCGCCCCGGTCGGGGGCGGAGGCGTCGACGGTGGCCTTCTTGCCGACCTTGACCAGCTCGTCGTCGCGGTCGGACAGCAGGGGCCCGTTGTCGGTCTCGCGGACGACGATCGTCTTGGACGCGCCGCCCGCGACCTTGATGGTCTCCTCGCGCGTGGTGAACGGCTTCGTCCTGCCGTCGTACAGGTAGCCGTCGCCGGAGAGCTTCTCCAGGTAGAGGTCGGTGACGTCGGCGCCCGAGTTGGTCATGCCCCAGGCGATGTCACCGTTGTGCCCGATGATCACACCGGGCATGCCCGCAAAGGTGTACCCGGAGACGTCGTACTGGCACTTGGCGGAGACGCTGCGGCAGTGCAGGCCCATCTGGTACCAGACGGACGGCAGCGACGGGGACAGGTGCGGGTCGTTGGCCAGCAGCGGCTTGCCGGTGATGGTGTGGGCGCCCGAGACGACCCAGGAGTTCGAGCCGATGCCGTTGCCGTTCACACCGACGGCCGTCGGGACGTCGTCCAGGACCCGGTAGAGGCCCTCCAGCTGGCTCTGGAGCGCCGCGGAGTCCACGGAGGCGTAGGACGACGTACCCGACCCCGAGGAGCCGGTCTGCGTGCTCGTACCTGTGCCGCTCTTGACGAACGTCCCGGAGGAGGCGTCGTACTCGCCCTCCTGGACGATCGGCTTGTTGCGGCTGTACGGGTACTCCGGGTACAGGTCGGCGATCTGCTGCGGGCCGAGGCGGCTGGTCAGCAGGGAGCGGTCGATCTCGTCCTGCATGTTGCCGCGCAGGTCCCAGGCCATCGCCTTCAGCCACGCGACCGAGTCGACCGGGGTCCACTCCTGCGGCTTGTAGTCGTTGCTGAACCCGAGAGCCGCGTACTCCAGGGAGATCTCCGCGCCGTCCTTGCCCTTGAGGTAGGCGTTGACCCCCTTGGCGTAGGCCTGGAGGTACTTCTTCGTGGCGGCCGACAGGGTCTTGTCGTACTCCTCCTTCGCCACCCGGTCCCAGCCCAGAGTGCGCAGGAACTCGTCGTTGTCGACCTGCCCCTTGCCGAACATCTCGGAGAGCCGGCCCGAGGTCATGTGCCGGCGTACGTCCATCTCGTAGAACCGGTCCTGCGCCTGGACGTAGCCCTGTGCCATGAACAGGTCCTCGTCGGAGGAGGCGTAGATCTGCGGGATGCCGTAGCTGTCGCGCTTGACGTCGACGGGCCCCGACAGGCCCTCGAGCGAGATCGATCCCTTGGTCTGCGGGAAGGAGGCCCGGACGGTACTCACGGACCAGAACGCGCCGTAGGCGACGCCTCCGATGATCGCCAGAACCAGGACGATCACGAACAGTCGGGCTTTGCGCCCCTTCTTCCTGCCGGACTTGCCGGGCTTGTGGCCGGAAGAGCTGGTGGTAGTGGGGGGCATCGCTGTCCTTGCTGTCCTAACGCGAGCGGCAGGCGGTACTGGAGTGCTGGAGCAACCATAGGCGCAGGGCCCGACGCGACTTGACGCGGAGTCGGGTACGCGAACGGACGGGCGTTCGATCATGCCTGCGGAAGCGTCAAGAAATCGTCAAGAGTTAGGTAAGGTAACGAAGTACTCGGGTACGCGGTGACCTCACGTCGTGTCCGATGTACATGACCCGCGCGCGTGCCGCGCCGGGCCAGTGAAGGGAACGGCCGCTGACTGTCCACCATCTCAACCAGCTCCTGCTCGTCTGCTCGCTCGTCCTCCTCATCGCTGTGGCAGCGGTCCGGATCTCCTCGCGCAGCGGGCTCCCCAGCCTGCTCGTATACCTGGGGATCGGCGTCGCCATGGGCCAGGACGGCATCGGCGACATCCACTTCGACAACGCCGAACTGACCCAAGTCATCGGATACGCGGCCCTGGTCGTGATCCTGGCCGAGGGCGGACTCGCCACGAAGTGGAAGGAGATCAAGCCCGCCCTCCCGGCCGCCTCCGCGCTGGCGCTGGCGGGGGTCGCGGTCAGTGTCGGGATCACGGCGACGGCCGCGCACTACCTGATCGGGCTGGAATGGCGGCAGGCGTTCATCATCGGGGCGGTCGTCTCCTCGACGGACGCGGCGGCGGTCTTCTCCGTCCTGCGGAAAATCCCCCTCCCCGCGCGCGTGACGGGCACCTTGGAGGCCGAGTCGGGCTTCAACGACGCCCCCGTGGTCATCCTGGTCGTCTCGCTGTCCACCGCGGGCCCGGTCGAGCACTGGTACACGCTGCTGGGCGTCATCGTGCTGGAACTGGCCATCGGCGCCGCCATCGGCATCACGGTCGGCTGGCTCGGCTCCTGGGGCCTCAGGCACGTGGCCCTGCCCGCGTCCGGCCTCTACCCCATCGCCGTGATGGCGATCGCGGTCACCGCGTACGCCGCCGGCGCACTGGCCCACGGCAGCGGCTTCCTCGCGGTCTACCTGGCCGCCATGGTCCTCGGCAACGCCAAGCTGCCGCACTGGCCGGCCACCCGCGGCTTCGCCGACGGACTCGGCTGGATCGCCCAGATCGGCATGTTCGTCCTGCTCGGCCTGCAGGTCACCCCGCACGAGATGGGCGACGACATCTGGCCCGCGCTCGTCATCGGCCTGGTCCTGACCATGGTGGCGCGCCCGCTCAGCGTGATCGTCAGCCTGACGCCGTTCCGGGTGCCGTGGCAGGAGCAGACCCTGATGTCCTGGGCCGGGCTGCGCGGCGCCGTGCCCATCATCCTGGCGACGATCCCCATGGTGAGCGGCATCGAGGACAGCCGCCGCATCTTCAACATCGTCTTCGTCCTGGTCGTCGTCTACACCCTCGTCCAGGGACCGACGCTCCCCTGGCTGGCCCGCAAACTGCACCTGGGCCAGGGCGAGGGGCCCGCCGACCTCGGCATCGAATCAGCACCCCTGGAGCGGCTGCGCGGGCATCTGCTGTCCGTCGCGATCCCCGACGGCTCCAAGATGCACGGCGTCGAGGTGGGCGAGCTGAGGCTGCCGCCGGGCGCCGCCGTCACCCTCGTCGTCCGCGATGAAAAATCGTTCGTTCCGCTTCCCACCACGGTCCTGCGCCGAGGCGACGAACTCCTCGTGGTGACCACCGACCCGGTCCGCGACGCGACGGAACGCCGCCTGCGGGCCGTCGGCCAGGGCGGCAAGCTGGCCCAGTGGCTGGGGACGGGCGGCAACGGAGCAGAGGCGTGACGCACCTCTCCGCTTCCTTTCCGAGGTACGGGGCCCCATTGCCCCTGTACAGTGAAGGCGCACCCTGATCGAACCAACTCTGTCTGAAGCAGAGCTGGCGCGACCGTATGGCGGCCGGGACATCCTCTGCGGGGGCGTCGGCATCTACCGCAGTCCGCGCAAGAGGACAGCTCTCGGCGCCGCCCGCACACAAGGGGTCGCGCTACCAGGCAGCAGAAAGGCACGGCCGTGGCATCCACGGTCACCTACGGACAGCTGCTCCGTACCCCCGGCGCCTGGACGTTCCTGCTCCCCGGCTTCGCCGCGCGACAGCCGTTCGCGATGCTCACCATCTCCATCGTGCTGCTCGTCCAGCACACCACCGGCTCGTACGGCACCGCCGGCGCCGTGGCCGCCGTCACCGGCGTCTCCATGGCCCTGTGCGCACCCTACGGGGGCCGCCTCGCCGACCGCCACGGACAGCGCGCGGTCCTCGTCCCCGGTGTCGTCCTGCACACCCTGTCCGGTCTCGCCCTGACGACGCTGGCGCTGACCGGCGCCCCCTTGTGGACCCTGTTCGCCGCCGCCGTCCTGACCGGCGCCTCCACGCCCCAGATCGGCCCCATGGTCCGCGCCCGCTGGGCGGCGAAACTCCAGGACTCGCCCCTGATGCCGACGGCGGCGGCCTTCGAGTCCGTCACCGACGAGCTGACCTTCGTCTTCGGCCCGCTGCTCGCGACCGCCCTGTGCACGGCCGTCGACCCGGCGGCCGGCCTGGTCACCGAGGCCGCGCTGACTCTGCTGGGCGGCCTGCTGTTCGCGGCCCAGAGAAGCACCCAGCCGTCGGTGACGACGGCCGGTTCGCTGAATGGGCGGCACGCGCGCGTGGAGCGCGTTTCCGCACTGAGCGTCCCCGGGGTGCGCGTTCTGATCGTCGCATTCCTCGGCATCGGCGCCGTCTTCGGCGGCATGCAGGTCTCGCTCGCCGCGTTCAGCGAGTCCACCGGCAACCCCGGCCTGAACGGCGTCCTGTACGGGGTCTTCGCCGCCGGCAACATGCTCTCCGGCCTGGTCTGCGGAGCCGTCGCCTGGCGCATGGCCCCGCAGCGGCGCCTGGTCGCCGGGTACGCGGCCCTCGCGGTCACCGCCTCCGGCCTGTGGGCGGCCGACTCCGTCCTGACCCTCGCCGGGCTCGGCCTCCTGGTCGGCATGTGCATCGCGCCCGCACTGATCACCGGCTACACCATGGTCGACTCTCTGGTCCCGGCCGGCGCCCGCACCGAGGCGTTCACCTGGCTGACCGGCGCGGTCGCCCTCGGCCAGGCGGCGGCCGTCACCGCCGCGGGCCAGCTGGAGGACCGCCTCTGGGCCGGCGCCGGATTCCTGGTCCCCATGGGCGGCACTCTGCTGGCCCTGACGACCCTGGTGGCGCTGCGTTCACGGCTCGCACCACGGGTCACGATCCGTCCGGCGACCCTGACCGTCGCACGTGGCGTCGGTCACCGCACGCCGGTGACAGTGGACTGATCGGCGGGAATACGTCACTATGGACGATCGTTAGCACTCATCGAGTGAGAGTGCCAGGAGGAAGACACAGTGCCGACCTACCAGTACCAGTGCACCGAGTGCGGCGAGGGCCTTGAAGCGGTGCAGAAGTTCACCGACGACGCCCTGACCGAGTGCCCCAGCTGCAACGGCCGCCTCAAGAAGGTGTTCTCCGCGGTCGGCATCGTCTTCAAGGGCTCCGGCTTCTACCGCAACGACAGCCGCGGCTCCTCGTCGAGCAGCGCGCCCGCGTCGAAGCCGTCGACGGCCGCTTCTTCGTCGTCGTCCTCGGACTCGTCGTCGAGTTCGTCGGGCTCCTCGTCGTCCGGCTCGGGCTCGTCGTCGAATTCGTCCAGCTCCTCGTCGGGCTCCAGCAGCTCGTCGAGCACCAGCTCGGCCGCGTAAAGCACCACCTCTTGGCCCACGGGACCCTGTCGCCGCCCTACGGCGACGGGGTCTTCGGTGTTTCCACGCGCGGCTAGGGTGCGGTGCATGGTGAATCAGGCGAATCCCGTGAGCGCCACGAGCGCCGAGATCGGCGTGATCGGCGGCTCCGGCTTCTACTCCTTCCTCGACGACGTGACCGAGATACATGTGGACACGCCGTACGGATCCCCCAGTGACTCCCTGTTCCTCGGCGAGCTCGCCGGCCGCCGGGTCGCCTTCCTGCCCCGGCACGGGCGCGGACACCATCTGCCGCCGCACCGCATCAACTACCGCGCCAACCTGTGGGCGTTGCGCTCGGTCGGCGTCCGCCAGGTGCTCGCGCCGTGCGCGGTGGGCGGTCTGCGGCCCGAGTACGGTCCGGGCACACTGCTCGTGCCGGACCAGCTGGTCGACCGTACGAAGTCCCGGGTGGGGACCTTCTTCGACGGCCTGCCGCTGCCGGGCGGGGCTGTCCCCAACGTGGTGCACGTGTCCCTCGCCGACCCCTACTGCCCGGTCGGCCGCAAGGTCGCGCTGGAGGCGGCGCGTGGCCGCGACTGGGAGCCGGTGGACGGCGGCACGCTGACCGTGATCGAGGGGCCGCGGTTCTCCACCCGTGCCGAATCGCTCTGGTACCGGGCGCAGGGCTGGTCGGTGGTGGGCATGACGGGCCATCCCGAGGCGGGGCTCGCCCGTGAACTGGAGCTGTGCTACACGTCGTTGACCCTCGTCACCGACCTCGACGCGGGCGCGGAGACCGGTGAGGGCGTCTCGCACGAGGAGGTGCTCCAGGTGTTCGCGGCGAACGTGGACCGGATGCGGGGCGTGCTGTCCGACGCGGTGGCGGCGCTGCCTGCGGGCGAGACGCGGGACTGCCTGTGCACGAAGGCGCTGGGCGGGATGGATCCGGGGTTCGAGCTGCCCTGAAGCGACACCGGCAGAGGTGGAACTTCCCGTTCGGGTGAGCGAGTTGTCCACAACCGGTGAGTAACACACAGGCCTGAGCGGGGTTCGCGGAAAAGCCTCATCGTGGGGGCGCAAGCAGCTCCCTCGTCACAGGTGGTGGTCCCCATGTCATCCGTACGTCCCATGTCTCCCGTACGTCCCGTGCACTCCGTTTCGCTCGTCCCCCCGCCCTGCGAGGTGCCGCACTTCGCTCCCGTGCGGGTGCGCGGCGGGCGGGGTCAACTGCGGCGCCTGGTACGGAATCGGAGGCGGGCGCTGGCCCTCGGGCTCGCCGTCACGGCTGCCGCGATCGTGGCGGCGGGTCCACGTGGGGCGTCAGGTCCGCCGCCCGATGTCGGACGGGTCCGGGGCCATCCCGTGGCGGATCCCGTACGGGAGCGGCGCGCGGTCGAGATGGTGACGGCGCCGGTGCGGATCGCCGACGCGGCAACGGTCCGGCTGCTGCGGCCCGGTGACCGGGTCGACGTCATCGCGGCCGAGGAGTCGCCGACGGGCACGGACGCTCAGGTGGTCGCGCACCGGGCCCGGGTGACGAAGGTGCCGCCTGCCATGACGCCCGAGGACAGCGTGGCCGAGGGCGGGGCCCTGGTCGTGCTCTCGGTGCCGCGCACCACGGCGTCCCGGCTGGCCGGCGCGGGTGCGACGGCACGGTTGGCGGTGACGGTGTGGTGAACGGTTGGATGATCGTCTCGAACCGTCTGGCGTCAAGTCCCTCGTTGGAGTCGGCCAATTGGACATGGCCGCCACAGGTTGACGTAGGTTGCG
This sequence comes from Streptomyces sp. NPDC002156, assembly GCF_053593675.1. NCBI lineage: Bacteria > Bacillati > Actinomycetota > Actinomycetes > Kitasatosporales > Streptomycetaceae > Streptomyces > Streptomyces sp. NPDC002156. Next base: position 39,314 of record NZ_JBSFDA010000037.1, read on the forward strand.
GAACTGTTTGTTCCCCCATTTGCGTGTACGAGGAGAGGCCCCGCGGTGAGCGAGAAGAAGCAACCGAGCGTCTGGGACGGCTTCAAAGCCTTCCTGACGCGCGGCAACGTCGTCGACCTGGCGGTCGCGGTAGTCATCGGCACCGCGTTCACCAACATCGTGAACTCGGTGGTGAAGGGCGTCATCAACCCGATGGTGGGGGCGTTCGGGACGAAGAACCTCGACAACTACAGCTCCTGCATCAAGGACCCCTGCACCGGCACCGGCGACACCGCGACCGGCGTCAAGATCATGTGGGGCTCGGTCCTGGGCGCCACGCTCACCTTCGTGATCACCGCGGCCGTCGTCTACTTCCTGATGGTCCTGCCGATGTCGAAGTACCTGGCCCGGGTGGCCGCGCGCCAGAAGGCGAAGGAGGGCGCGCAGGAGGTCGTCGAGCTGAGCGAGCTGGAGGTCCTCAAGGAGATCCGCGACGCCCTCGTGGCCCAGCGGGGCACCGGGCACGACGAGCGGTAGGCAGGGCGCTCGGCCTCGTTCGGAGGTCGCTCGGCCCGGTTCAGATGTGGTGGGGCGGCTTCTCGTCGAGGAAGCGCTTCAGGTCGGCCGCGCTGTCGCCGCCGCCGTCAGCCGGGCGCTCGCCCCACCCACGGTCCGTGTCGTCCGACGACTGCTGGTCCAGCGGGTCGTCGAAGATCAGCGCGGGCTTCGGGGCGCGCGGTTCGGGGGCGGCGGGGCTGCTCATGAGTCCAGGGTACGTCCCACCTGCCGGGCCCGGTCCGGGCCGTGGGGCGCACGCCGGATCACGATCACGCTCCGGCGCCGCCCTTCGGCCTGCGCACGGCGGGCTCATCTGCTGTGCTGGGTCGTATGACGTCTTCCCCCGCAGTCGACGGTGTCGGCCGCGATGCGCCCCTGCGCAAGCTGACCGCGCGCGGACGCGGCGAGTCGCACCGGGTCGCCTCGCCGCTGGAACTCTTCTTCGACCTCTGCTTCGTGGTGGCCGTGGCCCAGGCGGGCGTCCAGTTGGTGCACGCCGTCGCCGAGGGGCACGCGGGCGAGGGCATCCTCAACTACGCGATGGTGTTCTTCTCCATCTGGTGGGCCTGGATGAACTTCACCTGGTTCGCCTCGGCGTACGACAACGACGACGTGCTGTACCGGATCGTCACGCTGGTCCAGATCGCCGGCGTACTGGTACTGGCGGCCGGGATCTCACGGGCCTTCGAGAGCCACGACTTCCTGATCGTCTGGCTCGGCTATCTGATCATGCGGCTGCCGATGGCCGCCCAGTGGCTGCGGGTCGCCCGCTCGGCCACCGGCGCCGAGCGGACGATGGCACTGCGCTACGCCGGTGGCGTGCTCCTGTGCCTGGTCGGCTGGCTGGGTCTCGTGCTCCTGCCGGAGTCCGCCCGCCCGTGGCTGTTCCTGGTGATGGCGCTCGCCGAACTGGCGGTCCCCCTCTACGCGGAGAGGAGCTTCGCCACGTCCTGGCACCCGCACCACATCTCCGAGCGGTACGGGCTGTTCACGATCATCGTGCTGGGCGAGGCGGTCGCGGCGGCGACGGTGGCCGTGAAGACGGGTGTGGAGGAGAACGACGCGCTGCGCGATCTGCTGCCGATCGCGGTGGGTGGGCTGCTGATCGTGTTCTCCGCCTGGTGGATCTACTTCGCCGTCCCCATCCATGGGCATCTGCGCTCCAACAGGCAGTCGTTCCTGTGGGGTTACGGCCACTATCTGATCTTCGCGTCGGTCGCCGCGATCGGGGCGGGCCTGGAGGTCGCGGTCGAGGACACGGTCGGCAAGGCGCACATCTCCACGCTGGCCGCGTCGGCTGCCGTGACCCTGCCGACGGCGCTCTACCTCCTCACGGTCTGGGCCCTGCACTCGCGCCACTTCAAGGTGGGCACGGTCCAGCAACTGGTCCTGCCGACCACGGCGTTGCTGGTGATCGTGTGCACGTTCCTGGGCGACTGGGCGGTGCTCGCGGCGGGCCTCCTGTCGGCGCTCGCGGTGGCGACCGGGGTGACGCTGACCGCGCGGACGGTGGCCGGGGAGCACCGGGCCGAAGACACGGAAGCGACGAAGAACAGCTGAGGAAGCGGCGGAAAGGAGCGCTGGACAAGACTGGGCGTCATGACAGTTGACGCTCTGACAGATGTGGCCGGCCTGCGAGTGGGGCACGCGACGCGTATCGGCGACGGATGGCTCACCGGCACGACGGTCGTGCTCGCACCGGAGGGCGGAGCCGTGGCGGCCGTGGACGTCCGGGGCGGCGGACCCGGCACCAAGGAGACCGACGCCCTGGATCCGCGGAACGTGGTGCGCACTGTCGAGGCGGTGGTGCTGACGGGCGGCAGCGCGTACGGGTTGGACTCGGCGTCCGGGGTGATGGCCTGGCTGGAGGAGCAGGAGCGCGGGGTACGGGTCGGGCCCGATCCCGGACACGTCGTGCCGGTGGTGCCCGCCGCCTGCGTCTTCGACCTGGGCCGGGGCGGCGACTTCCAGGCGCGGCCGGACGCGGCCACCGGTCGGGCAGCCGTCGAGGCGGCCGCCGCGAGCGAGCTGGGCGCGCCCGTGCCGGAGGGGTGCGTGGGCGCCGGTACGGGGGCGGTGGTCGGGCATCTCAAGGGCGGTGTCGGCACCGCGAGCACCGCGCTCGGCTCGGGGATCACGGTGGCGGCGCTGGTGGTGGCCAACGCGGCGGGGTACTCGGTGGATCCGGAAACGGGGGTGCTGTACGGGGAGTTGTTCGAGGGGCGGCGGGTCGAGTATCCGTCGGCCGACGTGCACGAGGCGGCGCGGCGGCGACTGGCCGAAGCCGCCGCACAGTCACCCCTACCTCCGCTGAACACCACCCTCGCGGTGGTCGCGACCGACGCGGCGCTGTCCAAGGCACAGGCACAGAAGGTGGCCGGCACGGCACACGACGGCATCGCACGTGCCGTACGTCCGGTGCATCTACTGACCGACGGGGACACGGTGTTCACATTGGCGACAGGCGCCCGCCCACTGTCCGAGGACAACCCCCTCGCACTGAACGAGATCCTGGAGGCGAGCGCGGACCTGGTGACACGGGCGATCGTCCGGGCGGTACGGGCGGCGGGGCCGGTGGCGGGGGCGGGGGCGGGGGCGGGTGGAGGGTGGCCTTCGTATGGGGAGTTGTATGGGGGACGCTAACGGGAGGGGGTGGGCGGGCGACCATCCGGTCGTGCCGGAGATGGTGAGTGGGTTGGCGGCGGCTCTGGCCGAGGCCTCGTCTCCTCTGTGGTCGCGGCGTGCGCGTGCTGGGCGCGACCTTGCTTCCTTCGCTGATGATCCTGATGTCGCGGAGGTGTTGGCCGGGCTGCTGCTGGACGTCGAGGACACGGCGGTGACCCGCCAGACGGCAGAGGCCCTGACCCGGGTGGGGACGACGGGTGCCATGAGACTCGTCGCTCGCGCGGTTGCCGAGGCTGACGACAACCAGGCCGACTGGATACAGACCGGGGTGCGTGACGCGTTCGCAGGAACGGGCGGTGGGCCGGACGTCGCAGCGGTCTGCGGGCAGCTCGCCCGGGACCCGGAGGCAGCTGTCCGTCGGGGCGCCGCGGAGATGTCTGGGTGGGCAGACGACACAGGACGCTGATGGCGGGGTGAACAGGGGACGTCGATTGTCGCGGTTCTGTCACGTGATGGGTGTGAAGGCGGTCCGTCGGGAACCCGGGCCGTCGGTGTCCCCCTCCTTCTTCACGTAAGTGGGGCGGATCACCCAAAGAACCCGGACACCCCGGATCACACAAACCTGGAGCAGCCCGTGACAACGCCGGACACGACAGCTCGGCGCGCGCTGGGGGCCTGTGCCGTCCTGATGGTCGGTGCCCTGTCCCTCACCGCGTGCGCCGGTGGCAGCAGCGGTGGCGACGACGGGAAGGGGGGCAAGGGCGGTAGCGGTAAGGGCGGTAGTGGGTCCGTCGCGACGTCGGACGCCCGGATCGCCATCTCCGCGAAGAACGGGTCGGCGGGTGCGTCGATCAACACGACCGGTGTGAAGGTCAGCGGGGGCACGTTGACCGAGGTGAAGATGACCGTCGCGGGGACGGGGGCCGCTGTGGCGGGGGCGATAGCCGCCGACGGGCGGAGTTGGAAGCCGGCCGAGCAACTGGAGCGGGGGACGCAGTACCGAATATCGGCGGCCGCGAAGGACTCCGACGGGCGGACTCAGGCAGCCGATTCGACCTTCACCACCGTCACCAAGGCGAACAGTTTCATCGGGACGTACACGCCGGACAACGGGACGACGGTCGGCGTGGGGATGCCGGTGTCGTTCACGTTCGACAAGGCGATCAGTGATCAGGCCGCCGTACGGTCGCACATCACCGTCACGTCGAGCAGCGGGCAGGAGGTCGTCGGGCACTGGTTCGGGGCGCAGCGGGTCGACTTCCGGCCCGAGGAGTACTGGAAGGCCGGCTCCAAGGTCACGATGAAGATCGACCTGGACGGGGTCGAGGGCGCCAACGGTGTGGTCGGGGTGCAGAAGAAGACCGTCAGCTTCACGATCGGGCGCTCGCAGGTGTCCACGGTCGATGTCAACACGCAGACCATGACGGTCGTACGGGACGGGCAGACCCTCAAGAGCGTCCCGATCTCGGCCGGCAGCCCGGAATTCACCACCTACAACGGGCAGATGGTGATCTCCGAGAAGCTGAAGGAGACGCGGATGGACAGCCGTACGGTCGATCTGGCCAACGCGTACGACATCCCGGACGTGCCGCACGCGATGCGGTTGACGACGTCGGGGACGTTCATCCACGGCAACTACTGGTACCAGAAGGGCAATCCGCCGTTCGGGCGGACGGGGACCAGCCACGGGTGTGTGGGGTTGCAGGATGTTCAGGGTGCCGACGGGGACACGCCCGCCAAGTGGTTCTTCGACAACTCGATGGTCGGGGACGTCGTCATCGTGAAGAACTCCGCCGACAAGCAGGTCGCGCCGGACAACGGTCTCAACGGCTGGAATCTGCCGTGGAGCGAGTGGACGGCGGGAGCCACGTCCTGACAGGGCGTGAAGTACCGTCCGATCAGGGCGTGTTGATGGATCATTGACGGTTTTCGGGGCCGTGCGGGAACTTTTCGTGCGGCCCGGGCGTCTCCTAGGCGTATGTTTTCTCGGTTCCCGGACATGATGTCCGACCGAGGGGCTACGGTATGCACCCACAAGGTGACATGCAGCAACGCCGGGAGAAGCCTTGAGCGTTCCGTACGAGACGGCAGCGTACGAACCACCCGAGTCGCCCGAGTCTCCGGAGGAGCACCTCGAGCGGCTCCTCGGTCGTGCCCTGAACTCCTTCGAGCTGCCCGACGAGGCGATACGGCGGCTCGACTGCGCGCTGGCGCACGACAGTTCGCTGCACTCGGCGCACCACAGCGCGGGGCTGCACCGCGAGACGTACCGTCACACCTGGCTGCTCGCCGACGGTTCGGCGCTCACCCTCTGGGAGCTGGTGCACAACACGGCGCCCGGGGCGGGTCCGCAGCACGAGGTGTATGTGGACGAGGAGGAGCTGCGCGCCGCCACGGCCCGGCTCCCGCTGCCCGCCGACGGCCCGGATTTCGAGCTGCCGGTGACGGTTCAGCTCACGCCGGTCGTCCAGCCTCGGCATGTGTACGTTCCTGACGACTCGGCGGACCACGCGCGCCGTTTACTGCGCCGGGCGGAGAACACGGACCGGCCGGGGACGGAGACGGCCGAGTTGCTGCGTACGGCGTTCGCGCACCAGATCACCCAGGCGTTCGGGCGGCCGTGCCGGGCGGGCCGGTCGGGTATCGGCTTCTCGCTCTACGAGCACGCCTTCCTGTTGCCGGGCGGTGAGGAGATCTCCCTGTGGGAGGTCGAGCACACGGCGACGCCCGACGGCCGGCACATGTGCGAGGTGTATCCGACGGAGGACGGGGCGCGGGACGCGATGGAGCGGCGGGCGGCGCGGGCGTCGTAACCCCGGCACGCTGTTCCTACCCGATGACACAGACGCCACGGTCCCGGACAGGGAACTCCTGTCCGGGACCGTGGCGTTTCCGGTGGTACCCGCGGGCTCGCCCAGCGCGCCCGCGCATCGCTCTGCTTACGCCGCCACCGGCTCCTTCTTCGCCGGCGTGGCCACCGTGTCCTCCGGCGACTCGGCCGCCGTGGCGCCCGCTGCCGGCTTGCGCATGCTCTTGAGGACGATGACCAGGGCCGTCGTGACGCAGGTGCCGGCCGCGATGGCGATCAGGTAGAGGAACGGGCTGCCGATCAGCGGGACCACGAAGATGCCGCCGTGCGGGGCGCGGAGCGTGGCGCCGAAGGCCATCGACAGGGCGCCGGTGACCGCGCCGCCCGCCATCGAGGCCGGGATGACGCGCAGCGGGTCGGCCGCCGCGAACGGGATGGCGCCCTCGGAGATGAAGGAGGCGCCCAGGACCCAGGCGGCCTTGCCGTTCTCCTGCTCGGCCGGGGTGAAGAGCTTCTTGCGGACGACGGTGGCCAGCGCCATGCCCAGCGGCGGGACCATACCGGCGGCCATCACGGCGGCCATGACCTTCATGGCGGCGTCGCTCGGGTCCTGGACGGCGATCCCGGCGGTGGCGAAGGCGTACGCGACCTTGTTGACGGGGCCGCCGAGGTCGAAGCACATCATCAGGCCGAGGAGGATGCCGAGGAAGATCGCGTTGGTGCCGGAGAGGCCGGAGAGCCAGTCCGTCATGCCCTTCTGGGCCTCGGCGATGGGCTTGCCGACGACGACGAACATCAGGAAGCCGACGATCAGCGAGGAGATCAGCGGGATCACCACGACGGGCATGATGCCACGCAGCACCGGTGGGATCTTGATCTTCTGGATCGCGAGGACGATGCCACCGGCCAGCAGACCGGCGACCAGGCCGCCGAGGAAGCCGGCCGCGATGTTCGAGGCGATCATGCCGCCGACGAAGCCGGGGACGAGACCGGGGCGGTCGGCCATGCCGTAGGCGATGTAGCCGGCCAGGACGGGGATCAGGAACCCGAAGGCCACTCCGCCGATCTGGAAGAGCAGCGCGCCCCAGCTGTCGACCTGGGTCCACGAGAAGTGCTCCATGACCGAGGGCGCCTTGTTGATCTCCCAGCCGCCGATCGCGAAGCCGAGGGCGAGCAGCAGACCGCCCGCGGCGACGAACGGGACCATGTAACTGACGCCGGTCATCAGCCACTTGCGCAGCTTGGTGCCGTAGCTGTCGCCGGACTCGCCGGCCCGCTCGACGGGCGTACCGCCGGTGGCGGGCGCACTGCTCTCGCCGCGCTCGGCCTTGCCGCGTACGTCGGCGATGAGCTGGGCGGGCTTGTTGATGCCGGCCTTGACGCCGACGTCGACGGTGGGCTTCCCGGCGAAGCGTTCCTTCTCCCGTACGGGCACGTCGTGGGCGAAGATCACGCCGTCCGCGGCGGCGATGACCGCCGGGTCGAGCCGGGTGAACCCGGCCGAGCCCTGCGGCTCGACGACGAGTTCGACGCCTGCCTCGCGGCCCGCGTTCTCCAGCGCCTCGGCGGCCATGTACGTGTGGGCGATACCGGTCGGACAGGAGGTGACGGCGACGATACGGAACGGACGCGCGCCCCCGTCGCTGTCGCTGGTACCCGCGGCGGCTTCGGCGGAGGCCGCCGCCGAAGCCACCGCGGAGTCATCGGTGGCCGGAGCCTCGTCGCCGCGGATCAGCGCGGCGGCCGTCTCCGCGTCGCCGACCGCTCGCAGCGCCGCCGTGAACTCGTCGTTCATCAACTGGCGGGCCAGGGCCGACAGGATCGTCAGATGGGCGTCGTCGGCGCCGGCCGGGGCCGCGATCAGGAAGATCAGGTCGGCGGGACCGTCGGCCGCACCGAAGTCGATCCCGGCGGCACTGCGCCCGAAGGCGAGCGTCGGCTCGGTCACGTGTTCGCTGCGACAGTGCGGGATGCCGATGCCGCCGTCGAGGCCGGTCGGCATCTGCGCCTCACGGGCGGCCACGTCGGCGAGGAAACCGTCGAGGTCGGTCACCCGCCCCTTCGCCACCATGCGCTCGGCGAGGGCACGGGCCGCCGCATCCTTGGTCTGGGCGGACAGGTCGAGGTCGACCAGGTCCGCGGTGATCATCTCGCTCATCGCGGGCTCCTTCGCACGCGTATCGCCCGGGAAGTGGGGTGGGCGGGGCTGGGGACGGGGGTGGTACGGGTACTGCGGTGGGGGCTCTTGGGGAGGGGGGTGGCTGCGGCGGGGCCGGGGAAACCCCGCCGCGTCAGGGCCGGTTCAGGGGGACGGGCGCAGCGGGCGGGCGCCGTCACGAGACGGGCTCCCCCGGTACGAGGGTCCAAGGGCACCTCGCCCGTCACCGTCACGGCGGACGGGTCGAGGTCGGACGGGGTCGGCATCACGCTGCCGGACAACTGGACGGCGGCGGAGCGCCGAGTCGGGGCAGGATCAGGGAGGACGAGCAGACGAGCCCTGATGGCACCGGCCCCCAGACCGAGGTCGGCAGGCGTCGCCAACACGCTGCCCGGCAACCGCACGGCAACCGCACCATGCATGGCCGCGGCCGACCGCGCCAGGGCCGGGCCAAGGCGGGCACTCATGACACCGGCCCCCAGGCCCAGGTCGGCAGGCGTCGGCATCACGCTGCCCGGCAACCGCACGGCAACCGCACCGTGCATGGCGGCGGCCGACCGCGCCAGGGCCGGGCCAAGGCGGGCGCTCATGACACCGGCCCCCAGGCCGAGGTCGGCAGGCGTCGGCATCACATTGCCCGGCAACCGCACGGCAACCGCACCGTGCGTGGCGGCGGACGACCACGGCAGGGCCGGGCCGGGGCGGGCACTCAGGCGGGCGCTCATGACACCGGCCCCCAGGCCCAGGTCGGCAGGCGTCGGCATCACGTTGCCCGGCAACCGCACGGCAGCAGCACCGTGCATGGCGGCGGACGGCCGCGGCAGGGCCGGGCCGGGGCGGGCGCTCAGGTGGGTGTTCATGACACCGGCTCCCTCAGCGCCCGGTCCACCGGTATCTCGCTCGTCACCGTCACCGCCGATGGATCGAGGTCGGACGGGGTCGGCATCACGCTGCCGGGCAACTGGACGGCGGCGGCGCCGTGGGCGACGGCGGAGGCCAGGGCCTCGGGGCCGCTGCCGCCGGCGATCAGGAAGCCGGCGAGCGAGGAGTCGCCGGCGCCCACGTTGCTGCGTACGGTGTCGACGCGGGCGCTGGCGAACCAGGTGCCCGTGCCGTTGACGAGGAGTTGGCCGTCGGCGCCGAGGCTGGCCAGGACGGCGCCCGCGCCCAGTTCGCGGAGTTCCTCCGCCGCCTTCACCGCGTCGCCGATCGTGGCCAACGGGCGGCCTACCGCCTCCGCGAGCTCCTCGGCGTTCGGCTTGACCACGTCCGGGCGTTCGCGCAGGGCCGCCAGGAGGGCCGGGCCCGAGGTGTCCAGGGCGATTCGGGCGCCTGCGGCGTGCGTACGGGCCACTATGTCGGCGTACCAGGAAGGGGCCAGGCCGCGCGGGAGGCTGCCGCAGCAAGCTATCCAGTCGGCGTCGGCCGATTGCACGCGTACCGTCTCCAGGAGCAACTCCTGTTCGGCGGCGGAGAGTTCGGGGCCGGGTGCGTTGATCTTCGTCAGGACGCCGTCCGATTCGGCGAGGGCGATGTTCGAGCGGGTCGCCCCCGCGATCGGTACCGGTGCCACCTCTATGCCCTGGGCGTCCAAGAGGTCTGCCACCAGCGCTCCGGGTGCGCCGCCCAGCGGCAGCACCGCCACCGTGCGCTGACCTGCGGCGGCCACCGCACGCGAGACGTTGACGCCCTTGCCGCCCGGGTCCATGCGTTCGCCGGTGGCCCGGATGACCTCGCCACGGTCGAGCGACGGGACCTCGTACGTACGGTCGAGGGACGGGTTGGGAGTGACGGTGAGGATCATGCGCGCACCACTTCCGTGCCGCCGCGCTCGATCGCGGTGGCGTCCTCGGGGTCCAGGCCGCTGTCCGTGATCAGCAGGTCCACGTCGCCCAGGACCCCGAAGCGGGCGAAGTGCTCCTCGCCATGCTTCGTCGAGTCGGCGAGCAGTACCACTCGGCGGGCGGCTTCCACGGCGGCCCGCTTCACGGCGGCCTCGGCGAGGTCGGGCGTGGTCAGCCCGTGCTCGGCGGAGAACCCGTTGGCGGCCACGAACAGCACGTCGGCGCGGATCTCGCCGTACGCCCGCAGCGCCCAGGCGTCGACGGCGGCGCGCGTACGGTGCCGGACGCGTCCCCCGACGAGGTGCAGCTGGATGCCGGGGTGGTCGGCGAGGCGGGCCGCGATCGGGAGGCTGTGGGTGACGACGGTGAGCGTCGCCTCCAGCGGGATGGCGGCGGCGAGGCGTGCGACCGTCGAGCCCGCGTCGAGGATGAGCGTGCCCTCGGTGGGCAGTTCGGCGAGGGCGGCCTTGGCGATGCGGTCCTTCTCGTCGGCGTAGGTCGACTCGCGCTCGGTGAGGTCCGGCTCGAAGTCGAGGCGACCGGCCGGTATGGCGCCGCCGTGCACACGCCGTACGAGGCCCGCGCGGTCCAGCGCCTTCAGGTCCCGGCGGATGGTCTCCGCGGTGACCTGGAACTGCTCGGCGAGGGACAGCACGTCCACCCGCCCGCCGTCACGGGCGAGCCGCAGGATCTCCTGCTGCCGCTCCGGTGCGTACATGTCCGTTCGCCTCCGACTCATGCCCGAACTTGTTGTTTCGGCTGCTTTCATCCGGAGGCTACGCCCGGATTTCCGGAAAGTAAACAAGTTCGGGCGTGATACGGACACAATCAGGCTTCTGTATGGGTGCGGCACGGATACGCGCACGGGAAAGGGCCCGGCACCTGAGGCCTGATGCCTGAGGTGCCGGGCCCTGCTCCACCGCGCCTCGCTCAGCCGACGAGGACCTTCTCCTGCTCGTCCTCCACCGCCTCTTCCGGCCCGCCGGTCACCGCAGCGGCCCGCCCCGGCAACGCGAACATCACCACGAAGATCAGGCCCATCAACCCGGCCACCCACCCCAGCGCGTTCTGGAAGCCGTCCACGAACGCCGGGCCCACCTCGCTCGGCGCCAGCCGGTCACCCATCACGCCGAAGAACACCACCGACACCAGCCCGAGTCCCAGCGCGTTGCCCATCTGCTGCACGGTGTTGATCAGCCCGGACGCCGACCCGGCGTGCTCCCTCGGCACCTCCGACAGCACCGCGTCCGTCAGCGGGGCGACGATCAGGCCCATGCCGGCGCCCATGACGACCAGGGGCAGGGCCATCTGCCAGGGGGCGATCGTCATGCCGTACCTGCCCGACTCCCAGATGTAGAGCAGCACACCGAGGCCCATCACCAGGGCGCCCGCCTGGAGCACCTTGCGGCCGAAGCGCGGGGTCAGTTTCTGGACGGACATGCCGGCCGCCACCGACACCGCGATCGAGAACGGCACGCCGGTCAGCCCGGCCTTCAGCGGGCTCCAGCCGAGCCCGTACTGCATGTACAGCGTCCACACCAGGAAGAAGATGCCGAGCCCGACGCCGAAGACGGTCTGTACCGCGATGCCCGCGGCGAAGCTCTTCACCTTGAACAGGGACAGTTCGATCAGTGGGGAGCCGTCGATCCGGGTCTTCCGCTTCTCGTACGCCACCAGCGCGCCGAACACGACGAGCGCGCCCGCCATCGACACGTACCCCCACAGCGGCCAGCCCAGCTCGCGCCCGCGGGTCAGCGGGTAGAGCAGCATCAGCAGGCCCAGGGTCACCAGGGCGACGCCGACCAGGTCCAGCTTGAGGGCGCGCGGGGCCTTGGACTCCGTGATGAAGCGGTGGCCCAGGATCAGGCCCGCGATGCCCACCGGCAGGTTGATCAGGAAGATCGGCCGCCATCCGAGGCCGAACAGGTTCCACTCCGTCAGCAGCGCGCCCAGCAGCGGGCCGGACACCGCGCCCAGGCCCACGATCGCGCCGAAGAGGCCGAACACCTTGCCGCGTTCGTGCGCCGGGAAGGTCGCGTGGACGATCGACAGGACCTGCGGCACCATCAGCGCGGCCATGGCGCCCTGGAGGATGCGGGAGGCGACCAGCATCTCCGGGTTCGCGGCGAAGCCGCAGAGGGCGGAGGCCAGCGTGAAACCGCCGATCCCTACGAGGAACAGCCGCTTGCGGCCGTGGATGTCGCCCAGGCGTCCGCCGGTGACGAGGCCCGCGGCGAAGGCGAGCGCGTATCCGGCCGTTATCCACTGGATCTGGCTGAAGGAGGCGCCGGCCTCGCGCTGGATCGACGGGATCGCGATGTTGACGATCGTGACGTCGACGAGGTCCATGAAGGCCGCGGTCATCACGATGGCGAGGGCGAACCAGCGCCGCCGGTCGGGCACGGCGGTTGGCGTGCCCAAGGGGGTCTCGGTGGAGTTCATGGCTTCACGCTAGGACCCCACTAGGTCAGATCCTGTCCTAGTGGTACGGCATCCTCGTACCCATGACGACGGACACCCCGGCCCGGCTCCTTCAGCTCCTCTCGCTCCTCCAGACGCCCCGCGAGTGGCCCGGCGGCGAGCTGGCCGACCGGCTCGGGGTGTCCCGGCGCACCGTGCGGCGGGACATCGACCGGCTGCGGGAACTCGGCTATCCCGTGCAGGCGAGCAAGGGGTCCGACGGCGGGTACCGGCTGGTCGCGGGCAAGGCGCTGCCGCCGCTGGTGCTCGACGACGAGGAGGCGGTGGCCATCGCGGTCGGGCTGCGGGCGGGCGCCGGGCACGCGGTCGAGGGGCTGGACGAGGCGTCCGTACGGGCGCTGGCGAAGCTGGAGCAGGTCCTGCCGTCCCGGCTGCGCCGGCGCGTGTCCACCCTCCAGGCCGCGACCACCCCGCTGACCAGCGGCGACGGTGCGGTCATCGCGCCCGAGACGCTGACCGTGATGGCCTCGGCGGTGGCCGGGCAGGAGCGGCTGCGGTTCGCCTACCGCGCCAAGGACGGTACGGCGACGAAGCGGCTGACCGAGCCGTACCGACTGGTGTCGACCGGCCGCCGCTGGTATCTCGTCGCCTACGACCTCGACCGCGCCGACTGGCGCACCTTCCGCGTCGACCGGGTCTCCGACCCCTTCGCCACGGGCGTCCGCTTCGCCCCGCGCGAGCTGCCGACCGGCGATGCGGCGGAGTATCTGCGCCGGTCGATCCACGTACGGCGGGAGGAGTACGCGTTCGAGGCGACGTTCGCCGCCCCGGCCGCGTATGTCGCCGCCCGCGTCCCGGCCTGGCTCGGCACCCCCGAGCCCCTCGACGAGCACAGCTGCCGCATCCGCTCCTCGACCGGCGACGCGGTGGAGTGGCTGGCGGTACGGCTCGCGTCGGTCGACTGCGCCTTCACGGTCCAGGAACCGCCCGAACTGGTGGCGCGGGTACGGGAGTTGGGGGCCCGGCTGACCCAGGCGGCGGCGGGGAGCTGACCCCGGCAGCCCACCGGGACCGACACCTCAGTAACTCGCGAGTAACTCGCGCCTCAGGAACTCCCGCCGCAGAAGCCGACGCTGCGGCGGCCATCAAACCCGCCCCTCAGGAACTCGCGCCGCTCCACGGGAAGTCCCGCAGTGTCCCCAGGTTGCGTACCGCCAGTGCCGCCGGGCCCGTCGGGCCGTCGGCCGGGGTGTCCCCGGCCGCCCAGGTCTCGAAGGCGACGCGTACGGCCGCGCTGGCGACGGCGGCCGTGAAGCGGGCCTCGGGTGAGTCGGCCGGGCCCGCGCCCCGGGAGGTCAGCGCCTCCGCGAGCGCGCGTTCCGACGTACGGCACCGCTCCGCCCACACCCGCAGCAGGGCAGGGCTCTCCTCGGCCAGCCGGAGCAGGGTGCGGGCCCAGTCCAGGGCGCCCGGCGGCACCCCGGCGCCCGGTGTCAGCACATGCCGTGCCGCGTGTTCCAGGGCCTGCGGCACGGACAGCGCGGCCGGCGCCGCGCGCACCGTGTCCGCCCAGTGCTCCATGCCCGCGCCGAACAGGGGGCCGACGGCCTCTTCCTTGGTGGCGAAGTAGCGGTAGAACGTGCGCGGCGCGACCCCGGCCGCCTGGGCGATGTCCTCGGCGCGGGTGGCCCGCAGCCCGTTGGTCACGAAGAGTTTCGCCGCCACTCGGGCGATCTCCATCCGCGTCGCGTACTTGCGCCGTTCGGTGAGCGAACCGGAGAAGCCGGAGGAACCGGAGATATCGGGGTGGGACACGGACGCCAGGTTATGCCGCTGTGGCACAATCTGCCATCCGGCGGGCCACCCCGGGGTTCAGGTACGGGGTGCCCCGCCCTTGAGCGAGGCGGGCGAACAGACGAGCCTGCGAGCGGAAGCAGAAGTGAGCCGGGCTCCGGTACCTGGGGGGGGTTAGGTACCGAAGCCCGGCTTGGGAAGGTCCCGACGCGGGGGGGGGTTGCGTCGGAACCTGGCTCAGGGGGTCCAGGGGCGTTGCCGCCCGGACCCGGAAGTCCTGGGCCCTGAGGTCTTGTGCCCCGGACCCGCTGGTTTGAAGCAGCGTGACACCGCTATCTTTGCGCGGCCCCCCGCCACCCCGCGCACGCGACCCCCAACAGTCGTACGCCGAGGGCGCGCGCAGCACGTAAACGCGCCCCCTCCGACGCGCCCCGACAGAGGCGCGGGGCTGTATCCGATGTGCGGCTACCGCCGCGCGGGCGCGCCCAGCCCCCACCGGGCGCGCGGCCAAAGAACCACGCACCCAACGGAGTTACGCCGCCGCGTCGAACCCGGTGTCCCGAGCCAACTTCTTCAGCTCCAGCAACGCGTGCTTCTCGATCTGCCGAATCCGCTCACGGGTCAGCCCGTGCTCCTTGCCGACCTCCGTCAGCGTCCGCTCGCGCCCGTCGTCGATGCCGTACCGCATCTTGATGATGGACGCCGTGCGCTGGTCGAGGCGGCCGATCAGGTCGTCCAGTTCCTCGCTGCGCAGCAGCGTCAGCACGGACTGCTCCGGCGACACCGCCGACGTGTCCTCCAGGAGGTCGCCGAACTGTGTCTCGCCCTCGTCGTCCACCGGCATGTTCAGCGAGACCGGGTCGCGGGCCCAGTCCAGGACGTCGATCACGCGCTCCTGGTTGGAGTCCAGTTCGGCGGCGATCTCCGCCGGCTCCGGGTCCCGCCCGTTCTTGCGGTTGAACTCGCGCTGCACGCGGCGGATCCGGCCCAGTTCCTCGACCAGATGGACGGGGAGGCGGATCGTGCGCGACTGGTCGGCTATGGAGCGGGTGATGGCCTGACGGATCCACCAGGTGGCGTACGTCGAGAACTTGAAGCCCTTGCGGTAGTCGAACTTCTCGACGGCGCGCACCAGGCCGGCGTTGCCCTCCTGGATCAGGTCGAGAAGGGGCAGGCCGCTGCGGGGGTAGCGGCGCGCCACGGCGACGACCAGCCGGAGGTTGGAACGGATGAAGACGTCCTTGGCCCGCTCGGCCTCGGCGACCAGCGCCTCCAGCTCCTCGACGGTCGCGTCCGCCTTGGCCTCTGTCTCGCCGTCGAGGATCTGGCGTGCGAACACACCGGCCTCGATGGTCTGCGACAGTTCGACCTCTTTCGCGGCGTCGAGCAGCGGGGTTCGCGCTATCTCGTCCAAGTACATGCCGACCAGGTCGCGGTCGGCGATCTCGCCGCCATGGGCGCGAACACTGCGTGCGCCGCCGACGGATCCGCCGGTGGCGGACGACGTACGACGGGCGACGGCACGGGTTGCCATGCGTGCTCCCTTGCGATGGTAGGTCAGCGGGTGGTCCTGGATGTTCCTGTTTGTCTCTGAACGCTCAGCACACTCCTCGCGTGCCCGGCATCCGAAGGAAACAACGACTGGAATCAGGACAGAATTCCCACCGCGCCCTCCTATTTTTCTGATCTTGCAGTACCCTGTGCCGCGCGCAAAGGAGGCGTGATGCCGTCGGAACATGCAGAGGTGCAGGTCAGGCCGGGAGTCGAGGCTGATCTCACAGCTCTCACCGACCTCTACAACCACTACGTGCGCGAGACACCCACCACGTTCGACACCAAGGTCTTCACACCGGAAGAGCGCCGCCCTTGGCTGCTCTCCTACCCTGAAGACGGCCCGCATCGCCTGATGGTTGCCACAGAGGTGGACTCACAGCGGATTCTGGGGTACGCCACATCCGGCGCCTTCCGGGCGAAGCCGGCGTACGGCACCACCGTGGAGGTCACCGTCTATCTCGCTCCGGACGCGGGCGGGCGCGGTGTGGGCACCCTGCTCTACAAGGCGCTCTTCGCGGCCCTCGCCGGAGAGGACGTGCACCGCGCGCTGGCCGGGATCGTGCCGCCGAACGAGGCGTCCGTGCGGCTGCACGAACGTTTCGGGTTCCGGTACGTCGGGACGTACCGCGAGGTGGGCCGCAAGTTCGGCCGGTACTGGGACGTGGCCTGGTACGAGAAGGAACTCTGAGGACCGGGGCATGGTCCTTCCGGCCCCCGGGCGCCTGCCCGAAGGGGCCGAATTCCGACCTGCGGGGTCAGCCGAACTGCACCGACCGCTTGGCCATGCCCAGCCAGAAGCCGTCGATGACCGACCTCTGGGAGTCCAGCTCGCCGGCCACGTCGGCCGCGCCCATCGTCACGAAGAGCGGGGCGAAGTGCTCGGTGCGCGGGTGGGCGTACTTGCCGGCGGGAGCCTTGTTCAGGAAGTCCAGCAGGCCGTCCACGTCCCGTGCCTCCAGTGCCCGGCGGCCCCAGTCGTCGAACTCGCTCGACCAGGTCGGCACGCCGGGGCCCGTGTGCCGCAGGGCGGCCAGGTTGTGGGTGAAGAAGCCGGAGCCGACGATCAGCACGCCCTCGTCGCGCAGCGGCGCGAGCTTGCGGCCGATGTCCATCAGCTTCACCGGGTCGAGCGTAGGCATGGAGATCTGGAGGACAGGGATGTCCGCCTCGGGGAACATCTCCACCAGGGGGACGTACGCGCCGTGGTCGAGACCGCGGTCCGGGACGTCCTGGACGGGGATACCGGGGGCCCGCAGCAGCTTCCGTACGGACTCGGCGAGTTCGGGGGCGCCCGGGGCGGCGTACTCGACCTGGTAGTAGTGCTCCGGGAAGCCCCAGAAGTCGTAGACGAGGGGGATCGTTTCGATGGCGCCGATGGCGAGCGGGGCCTCTTCCCAGTGGGCGGAGACCATCAGGATCGCCTTGGGGCGGGGCAGGTCGGCCGACCAGGCGGCGAGCTGGCCGGGCCAGATCGCGTCGTCCGCCAGCGGGGGCGCGCCGTGACTGAGGTAGAGCGCGGGCATGCGCTCCTGGGTGGCGGCGGACATGACTGCTGCTCCCTTCGGTTACCCGAGACAGGCTCTCCTTCAAGTCTGCATCTTGAAGTCTCAAGCTTCTCGCATACTGAACATACATCGTTTTGGTTTAAAATTCAAGGACGGGGAACGTAGAGTGGAGTACATGAACACGGCATCTACATCCGACGAGGAGCCCCGCTGGCTCACCGACGAGGAGCAGCGCACCTGGCGCGCGTATGTGCACGCCGTCACGCTGCTGGAGGACCACCTCGACCGTCAGCTCCAGCGCGACGCCGGTATGCCGCACGTCTACTACGGTCTGCTCGTCGGCCTCGCCGACTCCCCGGACCGGCGGCTGCGCATGACCGAGCTGGCGATGAAGGCCAAGATCACCCGTTCCCGGCTCTCGCACGCCATCGCCCGGCTGGAGAAGAACGGCTGGGTGCGGCGCGAGGACTGCCCCTCGGACAAGCGCGGCCAGTTCGCGGTCCTGACCGACCAGGGCCAGGAGGTGCTCCGGCGCACCGCGCCGGGCCATGTGACCGCCGTACGCCAGGCGCTGTTCGACCGGATCAGCGACGAGCAGCGCAAGACGCTCCACGAGGTCATGGAGATCGTCGCCCAGGGCCTTCAGCCGAAGGACGCGGGCGCGGATCTGCCCTGGCTCCGCTGAGCGGAACCAGGGCAGATCCTGGAGTCGTACGTCACGAGGCGTCCCCACCCCGCGTGACGTACGGAGTGGCCCGAAGGGGTACGAGGGGGACGGCAGCCGGGGTCAGTGGGCGACCACCGGGACCTTCAGCTCCTCCTCCGCGCCCTCGCCGCTGACCGAACCCATGTCCGGGCGGCCGGCGTTGATGAAGGTGAAGGCGATACCCGCGGCGGCGACCAGGATGCCGACGGCGAACCAGATGGCGCTGGTGTAGCCCTCGACCATGCCCTTCAGCTGGACCAGCTGCTGCTGGGAGCGGGAGGACGCGCCGCCGATGTGGTCGGCGACGTACGTCGTCGTCGCCGAGGCGGCGATGGTGTTCAGCAGGGCCGTACCGATCGCGCCGCCGACCTGCTGCGAGGTGTTGACCATCGCGGAGGCGACACCGGAGTCACGGGGTTCGACGCCCAGCGTGGCCAGGGACATGGCCGGCATGAACGCCGTACCCATGCCGAGGCCGAGCAGGAGCATCCCCGGCAGGAGCAGGGCCGCGTACGAGGAGCCGATCTCCATCTGGGTGAGGAACAGCATGCCCAGTGCGGCGATCAGGAAGCCCGGGCCCATCAGCAGGCGCGGGGCGACCCGGGTCATCAGGCGGGCGCCGATCTGGGTGGAGCCCGTGATCATGCCCACGATCATCGGCAGGAAGGCGAAGCCGGTCTCGACCGGCGAGTAGCCCTTCACGATCTGCAGGTAGTAGGTCAGGAAGAGGAACAGGCCGAACATCGCGATGATCGCGAGGCCGAGCGAGAGGTAGACACCACCGCGGTTGCGCTCGGTGATGACGCGCAGGGGCAGCAGCGGGGCCTTGACCCTGGCCTCGACGAACACGAAGGCCGCCAGCAGCACCGCCGAGGCGACGAACATGCCGATCGTCAGGGAGTCGCTCCAGCCCTCGGACTCGGCCCGCGTGAAGCCGTAGACGAGAGAGACCAGACCGAGGGTGGACAGGACGACACCCGGGACGTCGAGCGGCGAGCGGTTGCGGCTGCCGGCCGGCTCGCGGATGACGAAGTACGCGCCGAGGGCGGCGGCGATCGCGAACGGGATGTTGACGAAGAACGTCCAGCGCCAGTCGAGGTACTCGGTGAGGAAGCCGCCGAGGATCAGACCGACGGCGCCGCCGCCACCGGCGATCGCACCGTAGATGCCGAACGCCTTGGCGCGCTCCTTGGCGTCGGTGAACATCACCGCGAGCAGGGAGAGCGCGGCGGGCGCGAGCAGTGCGCCGAAGGCACCCTGCAGGGCGCGGGAGCCGAGGAGCATCGCCTCGTTCGTCGCGGCACCGCCCAGGGCGGAGGCCGCGGCGAAGCCGATCAGACCGGTGACAAAGGTGTTCTTGCGGCCCCAGATGTCGGCGATCCGGCCGCCGAAGAGCAGCAGTCCGCCGAAGGCGAGGGCGTAGGCCGTGATGACCCACTGCCGGTTGCCGTCCGAGATCCCCAGGTCCTGCTGGGCGGAGGGCAGGGCGATGTTCACGATGGTCGCGTCGAGCACGACCATCAGCTGGGCCAGCGCTATGAAGGTCAGCGCCCTCCAGCGGTTGGCGTCGGGTGCCGGCGCCTTGGCGGCGACAGCCTGGGCTGTTTCAGACATGGGGGTACCCACTTCGGGACTTCGTGACGGAAAAAGGACGTGAAGGAACGCGAAAAGGACGTGCAGGGGACGAGGAAAGAGGAAACAGGAAAGGGGAGCGGAGAAGCGCGGAGAGAGGGTCAGGTCGCCATCAGGGCCGGCGCAGGTCCTCCATCGTCGCGGCCGTGCCGGGGAGCACGGAGGGGGCCGGGGCCCGCAGACCGTCCAGGAACAGTTGCAGGTGCCGGTGCACGAAGCGGTCGATGCTCATGCAGCCGGTGCCCGCCGGCGGACGGCTGAGCTGGGCCACGACGACCATCACATCGCCGACGCCCACGTCGGTACGGAGCTGACCGGCCGCCTTCGCCCGGTCCATGACGTTCTCGGTGAGCTGTTCGACCCGCTCCCGCGCCGCCTCCAGGTCGGGGTGACGCTTGTCGAAGGTGCTGGCCATCATCGGGCAGAGCGCACTGAGGCGTTCGTCGGCGGTGACGTGCACAAAGCGCTCCAGCGCCGCGAAGGCGTCGCCGGTCTCCGCGAGGGCGAGTTCCGCCGCCTCGGACATGCGGTCCATGACCGAGCAGACGACCTCCCGCGCGAGGGCCTCCCGGTCGGGGAAGTTGCGGTACACCGTGGCATTGCCGACGCCGGCCCGGCGGGCGATCTCGTCGATCGGCACCTCGGCGCCGAACTCGACGAACATCTCGCGGGCGGCGGTGACGATCCGCTCCCGGTTGCGCAGGGCGTCGGCGCGGGGCCGGGTCGCCTTCTGCACGGGGGTGGCGGTCTGCACGGCGTACTCCTTCATGATCGTTGACGGCATGAGCGTTGATGAACGGTGTGTTGCGATCCGGGGAGGCAGTCCCCGTTTCGCTCGGACACATGGCTAAACGGGGAAGTGGTCCCCGGTTATTTCCCGCATCCGAAGAGATTCCATGTGACCTGGGCCACATGAAATCGGGGCGGGATACCCACGATCGGTCTCCTCCAGCGCGCGCTCCCGCCGACCTCGACACAGGGTGATCGGAAGGGTGCAGTCCGAGACCGGCGGCTGCCGTGGCGCGAAGGGTCCGTGCATGCAGCAGCCGACCAGCCGTCGTCGGATACGCCCGCCGGGCACCCCGCGTCCCCGCCGGGTGGCCGCCCTGGTGTCCGTGGCCGCGCTGACCCTCGCGGTCAGTACGTCGGCCGGGACCGGACAGCTCACCAGGGGTTCCACGACGGCCGCGGGCTCGGTCCCGCTGGCCCGCTCCTCCCAGCTCAGCCCCTGTGTGATCAGGGGCGGCCTCGGCGTCCAGATGTCCGAGGGAATGCCCACCCCGGCCGGCTACTCCCGCTCCACCGGCACCGTCCGCGCACTGAACCTGATGGTCGACTTCTCCGACGCCCCCGGCCAGGGCAGCGCCCTCGACCGGCTCGCGGAGTTCTTCCCGCAGACCCGGGACTGGTTCACCACCAGCTCCTACGGCCGTCTCGACTACCGTCCCGAGGCCCCCATCGGCACCTGGCTGCGGATGCCCCGGTCCTTCCGTGCGTACGGCATACAGCGCGGCGCCCCCTTCGACCCCGGCTACCGCAGACTCGTCCAGGACATCGTGGCCGCGGCCGACCCGAGGGTCGACTTCCGCTCGTACGACCTGCTGAACGTGCTGGTCACCCCGAACGCGGGCCCCTCCGCCCTGGACACCGTCCTGTCCGTCACCTTCGCCGGCAACAGGGAGGCGCCGGTCGCGGACGGGGTGCCGGTCGCCAACGCGTCCTTCGTCTACTCCCGGCAGGACGACGGCTCGGGGTCGTACGACACCACGGGCTACCGCGTCCTCCCGCACGAGAACGGCCATGTGTTCGGCCTGCCCGACCTCTACACGCAGCACGGCGGGGGCGCGGTCGGGCACTGGGACATCATGAGCGAGGACTGGGGGGCCAACAACGACCTGCTCGGCTGGCACAAGTGGAAGCTCGGCTGGCTGGACCCCTCGCAGGTCGGGTGCGCGGTGACGGCCGGGACGAGCGAGTACACGCTCACCCCGCTGGCCCGTCCCGGCGGCGCGAAACTGGTCTTCGTGCCCATCAACTCCCGTACGGGGTACGCCGTCGAGCTGCGGACGCGCGAGGGCAACGACGAGACGGTGTGCCGGCCGGGTGTGCTGATCTACAAGGTCGACGCGAACGTCGACACGGGCCGCGGCCCGGTCACGGTGTACGACTCCCGCCGGGACAGCGGCGGCTGCACGCGCAGCCCGAACGTCCACGCGGAACTCTCCGACGCGCCCTTCGCCCCCGGCGAGTCCTTCACGGACCCGAGGCGGAGCATCCGGATCACCGTGGCGAGCGCGGACCTCGACGGGAACCACCGGGTGGCGATCACCCGCCGGTAAGGGTCTTCCCGTACTGGTGGAGGCCGGGCACACGGCCGGCGGTTCCGTACGGGCATTACGGTGAGCCCATGATTGACCCCGTCCCCGACCAGGTTCCCGCCCCCGCTCCCGTGCCCGCCGAGGCCGTCGCCCCGCTGATGCGCGGGATCGCCGTGCTGCGGCAACTGACGGAGGCGGGCGGGACGTTGAGCCTGAGCGGTCTTGAGCGGGCGACCGGCCTGGCGCGTTCCACCGTCGACCGGATCACGGCGACCCTCGCCCGCATGGGGTACGTCCGTCTCGACGGCCGGGACGCGGTTCTCACCCCTCGGCTAATGGAACTCGGCAACGCCTATCTGGCCGCCCTCCGGCTGCCCGCCCTGCTCGACGCGCACGCGGACGCCCTCGCCGACGAGCTGGACGAGTCGGTGTCGCTCGCGGTCGGCGACCGGGACGGCATCCGGTTCATCCACCAGGCGACCCGCCGCCGCGCGATGTCCCTCAGCTTCCGCATCGGCGACCTCCTCCCCGCCGAACGCACCGCCCCCGGCCCGCTGTTCGCCACGGAATGGACACCCGCGGACTGGCACCGCTGGCACGAACGCCGGACGGCGGACCCGTCCGACCTGGGCTTCCCGGCGGTCCCGCCGCGCGCAGACTCCTCCGGCGCCGACTTCGAGGCGTACGTCGAACGGGCCCGCGCCGACGGCTGGGCACTGGACGACCAGCTGATCGAGCCGGGGCTGGTCGCGGTCTCCGTACCCGTACGGGACCCCCGTACGGGCCGGGTGGCCTGTGTCGCGAGCGTGGTCAGCCACACGAGCCGCCGCACGGCGACCGACCTGCGCGAGGAACTGCTGCCGCGACTGCGGTCGACGGTGGCGGCGATGGAGGCCGAACTACGGAAGCAGCCGGCCTCCGAGCCACCGGCACCCCCCTCGGACCTGGCGGCGTGGACCGGGGCCTCGAAGCAGGAACTGGGCCGGGAGTTCATCGAGTCCCTGGCCAGGGGCCTGACCGTCCTGACGGCCTTCGGCGAGTCCCGAGCCGAGCTGACCCTGACGGAGGTCGCCCGGGCGACGGGCCTGGCAAGGGCGACCGCCCGCCGGGCCCTGATCACGTACGAGCACCTGGGATACGTGGAGTCGCGGGGCCGGACCTTCGCCCTCACCCCCCGGGTCCTGTCCCTCGGCTTCCCACCCCTCTCCCGCACCTCCCTGCCCGAGATCGCCTCCCCCCACCTGGCCGAACTCGCGGGCCGCGTACAGGAGTCGGCGTCCCTGGCGGTCCTGACGGAGACGGAGATCCAGTACACGGCGAGGGTGGCGACGCGACGCATCATGAGCGCCAACATCACGGTAGGCACACGCCTCCCGGCGTACCCCACCTCAATGGGCCGAGTCCTCCTGGCCGACACACCGGACGAAGCCGTCACGGGGGTGCTGGCGGAGGTACGGGAGCAGGGATACGCCCTGGTCAACGGGGAGTTGGAGGAGGGCCTGCGCTCGATCGCGGTCCCGGTCCGCGACCGCACGGGCCGGGTGGTCGCGGCGGTAAGCGTAGAGATGCACACGACCCGCCGCACAGCAGAACAGTGCGTGGAGGAGATCCTGCCCGAACTGCACGGAACGGCGTCCCGAATCGAGGGGGAGCTGAGGACGGCGGGACGATTCACGAGGGTGCCGCTGGCGTAGGGGGTACGGGTTCCGTCGCACGGGTTCGCCGGCGCGGGCTGGATCGGGCGCGCATCGCGCCCCGACCGGCGCAGGCGGGACCGGGGCAGCATCGCATCCCGACCGGCGCAGGCGGGATCGGGCGCGCGCAGCGCTCCGATAGGGGCGCGGGGAACTGCGCGACAAGCCCCCACCGGCCCGCGGGCGAACGAATCGCGCAAGCCCGCAGAGAGGTCAGCGCCAGTCAGGGGTCCCCGAGGCCAGGGGCAGCTGACTCTCGATCTTCGCCCGAACCTCCCGCATCACAGCGACGATCCGAACCTCGTGCTCCGGCGTCAGCCGAGCAACCGGCACCGAGCAACTGATCGCATCCGTCGCCGGGTTGTCGTACCGCAAGGCAAACCCAAACCCCGCGATACCACTCACCGTCTCCTCCCGATCCACCGAATACCCCCGCTCACGCACCCCCGCCAGATCCGCCCGCAGCGCACCACGGCTGGTATGCGTATTGGGCGTAAGCGCAACCAACTCCCCCTCAGGAAGCGGGAGTTCGTCATCCGACCGCTCCGCGAGCAACGCCTTCCCCAACGCCCCCGCGTGCGCCGGAATCCGACGCCCGACACGACTGATGGTGCGCAGATACTCGTGCGACTCCCGGGTCGCGAGATACACGACATCGGAACCGTCGAGCCGAGCCAGATGGATCGTCTCGCCGAGCGCGTCCGACGCCTCGTCGAGATACGGCCGCACCGCACGGATACGCCGGTCCCCGTCGAGATACCCGGTACCGGTGAGCAGCGCACGGATGCCGATGCCGTACAGGGAACCGGTGGCATCCGAGCGGACCCAGCCGCAGTCGACCAGGGTCTGGAGCAACTGGTACATGCTGCTGCGCGGCACGCCCAGGCCCTCGGCGAGTTCGTCCAGGCGCGAGGGCTGTTCACCCCGGGCGGCGAGAAGTTCCAGCAGCGCGACGGTCCGGGCCGCCGACTTCACACTGCGGACGCCTCTCTCACCTCTTTTCTCCGGCATGGACTCATCGTGTCACTTCCATTGACCCCTGTCCGTTCACCCACCTAGCCTCCATCTCCATACGTAGACATCATCTGCATAGACGGATGGGATACATGCCTCTTCTCGTGGTCGGCATCAGCGTTCTGATCCTGCTGCTCCTCATGACCAGGCTGAGACTCAACGGCTTCGCCGCCCTGCTGCTCGTCGCGGTCGGTGTCGCGCTCGTCCGGGGTATTCCGGTGGCGACCATCCCGGACGTCCTCTCCGACGGCATCGGGGGTCAGATCGGCGACACCATGCTCACGATCGGCCTCGGCGCGATGGTCGGCCGGGTCATGGGCGACTCGGGCGCCGCCCAGCGGATCGCGGGCAGGCTGCTCGACGCGGGCGGACCGCGTGGCGTCCAGGTGGCGATGGTGGTCACGTCGATGCTCATCGGCGTGACCATGTTCTACGAGGTCGCCTTCATCATCATCGTGCCGATCGCGTTCACCCTGGTCAGGGTCACCGGCGCGAAGCTGCTCTGGGTCGGGCTGCCGATGTCGATCACCCTCTCCACGATGCACAGCTTCCTGCCCCCGCACCCCGGCCCCACCGCCGTCGCCGCCACCTTCCACGCCTCGGTCGGACTGACCCTGCTCTACGGCCTGTTCATCGCCGTACCGGCGGGCGCGCTCATCGCGCTGCTGTGGCCGCGGCTGCCGTTCATCAGGGCGATGGACCCCGCCATCCCCAAGGGCCTGGTCAGCGAGCGCGAGTTCACCGACGAGGAGATGCCGGGCCTGGGCTGGTCGCTGTCGGTGGCCCTGTTCCCGGTGGTCCTGATAGCGGGGGCGGCGGTGACCGACCTGGCCACCTCCGCCGAGAGCCCCTTCCTGAACTTCGTCGCGTTCATCGGCTCGGCCCCGATCGCGCTGCTGCTCACCCTGTGTCTCGCGGTGTGGGCGTTCGGTCCGCGCATCGGGCGGAGCCTGGAGGAGGTCGGCGCGTCCTGCACCTCGGCGGCGCAGGCGATGGCGATGATCCTGCTGGTGATCGGCGCGGGCGGCGCCTTCAAGAACGTCCTGGTGGAGGGCGGTATCTCCGACTACATCAAGGACGCCACCGACTCCTGGTCCATCTCCCCGATCGTCCTCGCCTGGCTGATCGCCGTCATCCTCCGGGTGGCGCTCGGCTCGGCGACGGTCGCCGTCGTCACGGCCTCCGGCGTGGTGCTGCCGCTGCTCGCGGGCAGCGGCGTCCACCCGGAGATCATGGTCCTCGCCGTCGCCTGCGGCTCGATCGCCTGCTCGCACGTCAACGACCCGGGATTCTGGCTGTTCAAGGAGTACTTCAACCTGTCCGTCGTCGAGGCGATCAAGGTCCGTACGAGCTACACGACGGTGCTGGCGGTACTGGGCCTGGGTGGGGTGCTGGTGGCGGAGTGGGCACTGGACGTCCTCAACATCTGACCCTCCGCATTTAAGGATTTCGATGAGTACGAGTCAGCCGACCGTCACCGCCTTCGCCGTCTACCCCGTCGCCGGCCGCGACAGCATGGAGCTGAACCTCTCCGGCGCCCACGGCCCCTACTTCACCCGCAACATCGTGATCCTCACCGACTCCGAGGGCCGTACAGGACTCGGCGAGGTCCCGGGCGGGGAGAAGATCACGCGGACGCTGCACGACACCGAGCCACTGGTCGTCGGGGCGAAGGTGGGCGACCACAAGCGCGTCCTGCGGGAGATCGGCGCCCGGTTCGCCGACCGCGACTCGGGCGGACGCGGCGCCCAGACCTTCGACCTGCGGACCACCGTCCACGCGGTGACGGCCGTCGAGTCGGCCCTGCTCGACCTCCTCGGGCAGCATCTGGACGTACCGGTCGCGGCCCTGCTCGGCGACGGGCAACAGCGGGATTCCGTACGGGTGTTGGGCTACCTCTTCTACGTCGGCGACCCGGACCGGACGGACCTGGACTACGTCCGCGAGCCGGACTCCCCCGTCGACTGGTACCGCGTACGGCACGAGGAGGCCCTGACCCCGGAGGCGATCGTCCGCCAGGCCGAGGCCACCCACGCGCTCTACGGCTTCCGGGACTTCAAGCTCAAGGGCGGGGTCCTGGAAGGCGCGGAGGAGGTCAAGGCCGTACGGGCGCTGAAGGACCGTTTCCCGGAGGCCCGGATCACCCTCGACCCGAACGGCGCGTGGTCGCTGCGCGAGGCGATCGAGCTGTGCGCGCCCCTGAACGGCACGCTGGCCTACGCCGAGGACCCGTGCGGCGCGGAGGACGGTTTCTCGGGGCGCGAGATCCTGGCCGAGTTCCGCCGGGCGACGGGTCTGCCGACGGCGACCAACATGATCGCCACGGACTGGCGGCAACTGACCCACGCCCTGGCGCTCCAGTCGGTGTCCATCCCGCTGGCCGACCCGCACTTCTGGACCATGCAGGGCTCGGTGCGCGTGGCCCAGCTGTGCAACGCGATGGGCCTGACCTGGGGCTGCCACTCCAACAACCACTTCGACATCTCGCTGGCCATGGTGACCCACTGCGGGGCGGCGGCCCCGGGCGAGTACAACGCCCTCGACACCCACTGGATCTGGCAGGAGGGCCTGGAACGCCTCACGGTCGCTCCGCCCCGGATCGTCGACGGCGAGATCGCGGTGCCGGACGCGCCGGGACTCGGCGTCCAGGTGGACATGGAGCGGGTGCTCGCGGCGCACGAGCTGTACCGGGAGCGGGCGCTCGGGGCGCGGGACGACGCGGTCACCATGCAATACCTGCTCCCTGGCTGGGAGTTCGACGGGAAGCGGCCCTGTCTGGTGCGGTAGGGACACGGGCCGGTCCCGTGCTTCACTTCGCCGGGCCACTGATAGACAACTCGCGCTATAGTCAACAATGTGAATAGGTCACCAGTTGGCTACCCCTATCTCCGCTATGTCGCCCTGGGCGACAGCCAGACCGAGGGCGTCGGTGACGGCGACGACGTATCAGGGCTACGGGGATGGGCGGACCGGCTCGCCGAGCAGCTCGCGCGGCACAACCCGGGCGCGCGGTACGCCAATCTCGCCGTACGCGGCCGGCTCGCCGGGCAGGTGCGTGCCGAGCAGCTCGCGCCCGCGCTGGCGCTGCGGCCCGACCTGGTGACGGTCGTGGCCGGCGTCAACGATCTACTGCGTCCCCGTTTCGACGCGGACGAGGTGGCGGGTCACCTGGAGGCCATGTTCGCCGCGCTCACCGGCCAGGGAGCCCGCGTCGCGACGCTCACCTTCCCCAACATCACCCTGATCACGCCGCTGGCCCGCCCGGCCGGTCATCGGGTCGTCGCCCTCAACGACCGCATCCGGGAAGCCGCCAGGCGGCACGGTGTCGTCGTGGCCGAGACCGCCCACCACCAAGTCGTCACGGACCCGCGGTTGTGGAGCACCGACCGACTGCACGCAGGCCCGCTCGGTCACGCCCGGATCGCCGCCGCGGTCGCGCACGCCCTGGAGCTACCCGGCAGCGACGACACCTGGACGCAGCCGTTCCCGACTCCGCTCACCATCCCCTCGGGTCTGCGAGCGGTCGGCACCGAACTGCGCTGGGCCGGTTCCTTCCTGGGGCCGTGGCTGGTCAGACGGCTGCGTGGCCGCTCGTCCGGTGACCGCCGCGAGGCCAAGCGCCCGGCCCTGCTTCCGGTGACGCCTCTCTGACATCCCGCACTCAGGGCGTGCCCGCCGCGCGCGCGATCTCGTCGAACTTCGCGCCCATGGCCTCGGCCAGCGCGTTCGCGGCCGACAGGGGGCGGACCATGACCATGAAGTCGTCGATCTTCCCGTCCTCGTCGAAGTGGAGGAAGTCGCAGCCGGTGAGCTGCCTGCCGTTCACGGTGGCGGTGAAGACGAAGGCGTGGTCACGGCCGCCCGGGTTCGCGATCTCCCGGATGTAGGCGAAGTCCTCGAAGACCTCCGACACGGCGTTCAGGATCGCGGCGGTGATCGCCTTGCCTGCGTACGGCTTGAAGACAACTGGGCTGGTGAAGACGACGTTCTCGGCCAGCAGGGCGACGACGGAATCCATGTCGCCTGCTTCGACGGCCGCGCGGAAGGGATGCACAGGATCACCTCACATAGTCAACAAGTCAACAAGCATGCGCAAATATTCAATAAGTTGAATAGGTGCATCACAGACTAGGGTGGTGGCATGGCTCTGCGCAACGCGGTGATGGCCGCCCTTCTGGAGGGCGAGGCGTCCGGGTACGACCTCGCGAAGGGGTTCGACGCCTCGGTCGCCAACTTCTGGATGGCCACCCCCCAGCAGCTCTACCGGGAGCTGGAGCGCATGGAGGGCGACGGGCTCATCACGGCCCGCGTCGTGGAGCAGGAACGCCGCCCCAACAAACGGCTGTTCTCCCTCACGGAGGCCGGACTGGAGGCGGTGCGCGCCTACACCGCCGAGCCCCCGTCCAGGCCGACGGCCATCAGGGACGAGCTGATGGTCAAGGTCCAGTGCGTCGACGCGGGCGACACCGAGGCCGTACGGGCCTCGATCGCCGAACGCATGGAGTGGTCCACCGCCAAGCTGGCCCGCTACGAGCGCCTGCGGAACCGCCTGCTGGACGGCCGCACCGAGGACGAGTTCTTCGCGACGGCCGAGCGGATCGGCCCCTACCTCACCCTCCTGCGGGGGATCGCCCTGGAGCAGGAGAACCTGCGGTGGGGCGCGCTGGCGCTGACGCGGCTGGAACAGCGGGCCTCGGCCGCGACAGGGACCTGACCTGCTCCTCCTGACCGACGACTGAGGGTGCGGTCAGAGGCCGAAGCCGCGCAGACGACGGCCTTGGATCGTCGGGGTGTCGATGATCGGGCCGCGGACCTCGTCTCGCCGGTCCGCATCGTCCAGGGGAGGCATCACCGCTCGGAACGCTTCGGAATCGATCAGGGGCCCGGGATCCTGGTCGATGTTCCTGGAGACCTGCCTGGTCGTGAGGTCGGGCGGTTCGGCGGCGCCCGCGTGGTGGCACAGCAACTGGGCCAGCTTGCGCAGACGGTCGACATTGATGTTGTGCACGGCTTCGCCGATGACGCGGGTCGTGTCGTCGGCGAGGGCCAGGAAGGTGGGGTGCAGGACGTACTTGCCCAACTTGACCGCGACCTCCAGCTCTTGGTCGCCGCGGGCCACGTCGGTGACGAGGGTGGCGGTCCAGCCCTCGGGCGAGGCGTTCGGGAGCAGGAGCCGCCCGAAGACGTCGAAGGTGTCGGCCGACCAGAGTTCCCCGGCGTGCGGGACGTCGTCCTGGCCCGGTGCGCCGACCGCGCCGAGGTCGGCCTTCGCCCAGCTGTGCGCCCGTACATGCACGGCGAGAGCGAGGGCCGTACGGACGAATCCCTCCTGCGCCTCGGCCCCGACCGGCGGGTGGTCCGGCAGCAGGCCGGGCGCCAGCATCCCGTGCGTCCGCGTCGCCAGGAGCCCGAGGGCCGACGCCCGCCGATCCGGGTCCGGAGGGTCCTGACGCAGCTCCCGGAACGCGTCGACGGCGGCCCTCAGCACCCCGCGGGCCAGCCGGTCGAGGTGCTCGGGCGAGGTGGTGGACCACAGGGGCGGCGCCGTACGGTCGTCGGAGTTCATGTCGCTCCCTACTGCCGGTAGCGGACCTCCAGCATCACGCAGCCTTCGGTCGTCCGGTAAGGGCCGTGTTCCATGCCTGGGGGACGGGAGGCGAAGTCTCCTGCGCGGAAGGTCTGATCCAGGGTCAGGTCGTGCAGGTCGCCTTCGAGGAGACAGACCTCCTCGACCCACTCGTGCCGGATCACGCCGGAGGGCGAGGTGTCGAGGCCGGGCTCCCAGCGCACCAGCCGGGTCAGCACGTCCGGGTCGGCCTCGTCCCTGCTCAGGATCCGCTCGGCGGTCCCGGGCTGCGGTCCGGTGCGCCACGGCATGGCGTCCGGTGAGAAGAATTCCCGCTCGTTCTTCAAGGTCTCTCCTTGATGCCTGATGCCTGATGCCTGGTCCCTGATCCCTGTTCGGCGGGTGGGGGGGCTGTGGCACAGCCCGGAACACCGCTCCCCGGCACAGCCCGACCTGCCACCCGCCAGTCCGGGCTCCTAGCTTGGCATCGGGCCGAGCGGCCACCGGACGGTGCCGTGCTTTTGCGGGCGCGGCCGCAACAAGAAAAGAACGTGATGAACCACAGAGGAACCCCCTTGAAGAAGAAGCGGTTCGGACTCGCGGCGGCGGTCGCCGTGACGTCGGCCGTCCTCGTCTCGGCGGCGACGGTCTCCCCGTACGCGACCGCTGCGACCGCCACGTCCGCCGCATCCGCCGCGACCGGTCAGGCGCGGTCGAAGCCGGTCGTCACCCACGTGAGGACCGTCGCCTCGTTCGACTTCGCCGTCGGCGACGCGCCCGAGAACGTCACCCTCAACCCGGACGGCTCGCTGACCGTCTCGATGCTGGGCGGTTCGGCGGGTGGACGGCCGGCGCTCGTGCGGGTCGACGCGTCCGGGCGCCACCGTGAGGTGCTCGTCGCCGGGCAGCCGGGGGACATGATCACCGGCAACACGCGCGGCCACGACGGCAGCGTCTACTACAACGTGTCCTCCGCCGACGCCGCCCGGTCGGGGGTGTGGAAGCTGCCCCTGGGCGGAAGCCCCCGCCGTATCGCCGCCCTGCCCGCCGGGGAACTCCCCAACGGCCTGGCCATCGACCCGGCCGGTCACACCCTGTACCTCGCCGAAAGCTTCAAGGGCGCCGTCTGGACGGTCCCGGTCTCGGGCGGTACGGCGACCCGCTGGCTGACCGACGCCTCCCTCACGCCGGACCAGGCCGCCCCGCTGCCGTTGGGCGCGAACGGGCTCCGTTTCCACAACGGCGCCGTGTGGGTCTCCAACTTCAGCAAGGGCACGCTGCTGCGAGTGCCGGTCACGGCCACCGGCTCGGCAGGCCGGGTCCACGTCGTGGCGGACGCGGTCGTGGGCATCGACGACTTCAACTTCCTGAGCGGCCGGTCCGACGTGGTGTTCGCCGCGCTGAACAGCCTTGACGAGATCGCCGTGATCTACCCGAACGGCGCCAAGAGGACCGTCCTGACCAAGGCGGACGGGCTCGCCTCACCGACCGCCACCGTGGTGCGCGGGCAGCGGCTGTACATCACCGACGGCGGGTTCGCCGAGTCCCGCGACGCGAAACTACAACAGGGGAAGATCAACTTCTCTGCTCTGTTCGGCGGCGGCGGTGGCGGTGGCGGTGGCGGTGGCGGCGCGACTGTCTAGCCAGTACGTCGCACACGTCCCGCGCAGCCGCCGTACGACCCCCGAGAACACGGAACGAAGGAGCGCCTCCGACATGAGCAGCGAACACCGGCCGCCCGCCAAGGAGATCGTCGTCGTCATCGGCCCCGGCAGTATCGGTCTGGCCATCGCCCGCCGGGTCGGCGCCGGCCGCACCCTGCTGCTCGCCGCCCACGACGACAAGGCCTCACGGGCCGCCGCAGAGCAACTGCGCGGCGAGGGCTACGAGGTGGCCGTCCAGGCCACCGACATCTCCGACCCGGCCCAGGTCGAGGCACTGGCCGCCACGGCCGCGAGCATGGGCGCGGTGACCCAGGTGATCCAGGCCGCCGGTGTCTCCCCCACCCAGGCGAGCATCGAACGGCTGCTGCAGGTGGATCTGCTGGGCACGGCGTACGTCCTCGACGCGTTCGCCGAGGTGATCGCGCCCGGCGGCGCCGGGATCGTGGTCGCCAGCATGGCCGGACACCGGGAGAGCCCCTACCCGCACGAGATCGAGCACGCCCTCGCGACCACCGAGACCTCGCAGCTGCTCGCGCTGCCGTTCCTGCAGCCCGACCGGATCGGCTCCTCCGTCCATGCCTACGCCCTGTCCAAGCGGGCCAACTCGCTGCGCGTGCAGACCGCCGCCGCGGCGTGGGGCAAGCGCGGAGCCCGTGTCAACGCCGTCAGCCCCGGCGTGATCATCACCCCGCTGGCCCTCGACGAACTCTCCGGGCCGCGCCGCGAGTGGTTCGAGAAAGTACGCGAGGCTTCGGCCGCGAAGCGCTTCGGCACCTCCGAGGAGGTCGCCGCTGCCGCCGCCTTCCTCCTCGGCCGCGAGGCCGGCTTCATCACCGGCGCCGACCTCCTGATGGACGGCGGCGTCACCGCGGCGCTACGCACCGGCGAACTGACGATGCCGTGACGAGCCACGGCGCCGGATCAGTACGGTCCGGATCAGTGCGGTCCGGCTCGGGGCGGTCCGGCTCGGGGCGGTCCGGCTCGGGGCGGTCCGGCTCGGGGCGGTCCGGCTCCCGGCGGTCGGCTGATCCGCACCGGCTGACCCGCACCGGCTGACCCGGGACAGCTGATCCCCACCGGCCGACCCGGAACGGCTGATCCTCTCGGGTTGACCCGGAACGGCTGGTCCTCTCCGGCTGGCCCGGAACGACTGGTCCCCACCAGCTGACCCCGGACGACTGAGCTCCACCGACCGACCCCGAACGGCCGGTCCCCACCCGCCGACCCGGAACGGCCGGTCCCCACCGGCCGACCCGGAACGACTGGTCCCCACCAGCTGACCCGGGACGACTGAGCTCCACCGACCGACCCGGAACGGCCGGTCCCCACCCGCCGACCCGGAACGACTGGTCCCCACCAGCTGACCCGGGACGACTGAGCTCCACCGACCGACCCCGAACGGCCGGTCCCCACCCGCCGACCCGGAACGGCCGGTCCCCACCCGCCGACCCGGAACGACTGGT